>JBAVUV010000001.1:0-2663 GCA_049696955.1 Candidatus Sulfotelmatobacter sp.
GTGATCACCACGGTTGAGCCGCTTTTCAGCACGATGGGTTCGCGGCGTGCCAGGCGTCCGGTGCGGATTTTGGGGCCTTGCAGATCCTGCAGAATACATATGGTGCGATTTTCTTTTTCGGCTGCGCTGCGCAGGCGCGCGATGTTGCGGGCATGATCTTCATGAGTGCCGTGGGAGAAATTCAGGCGGCCTACATCCATGCCCAAACGCATCAAATCGCGCATCGCGGCTTCGGAGTGGCAGGCTGGACCGATGGTGCAGATGATTTTGGCGCGGCGATTCACAGCTATGACCGGCCCTTCGGAATACGAGCCTTTTACTATGGGCGGACTATCCTTCGCGATTTCCGGCTTGAGCTGTTTCATGGGTTAAGAATCAGAATCTGTTTCAACCAGGGAGAAACTATTGTAACCGTTGCCCTGCTTTCCTATTCTTGCGGACTCCAGGCACAGCGCCGCAACTCATTTCGCACCGTTGGGCTGACTTACGGATCGGCAGATTACGCCGTTCTCTACACTGTGATTTCGGTTGAGCGGCAGAAATTATGCGCGAGGTCCGCTGATCGCAGTCAATTCTTTGCCCAGCATGGCGCGCGGGAACAGCATGGCATTGAATTCGGCGCCGATGAGGACGACCAGGGAAACCATATACATCCATACCAGCAGAGCGATACCGGCTCCGAGCGATCCGTAAATGATTCCGTAATCCCCGTAGTGCTGCAGGTAGAAACCGAAAAGCAGCGTGGTCGAGAACCACAAGCCGGTGGCGATAGTTGCGCCGGGAATCACGCTGTGCCAGGGCTGGGTGCGCGGAACTGCGTTGTGATAGATAAGGGCAATCACCGCGATGCTGGTGAGAGTGGCGATGAGCCAGCGAATGCACGTCCACATCAGCAGAATGTACGCGCTGAATTCATGTGCCGTATAGAAGAGGATCGTGGTTTCAATTTTGCTGCCGAAGGCCACCAGCAGCGTAGAGAAAGCCATGGGGACCAGGGCAAACACGACGAGCAGGAATGAGATCATTCGCTCTTTGACGAGGCCCCAAACTTTTGGAAGCTCGTAACAGCGGCGGAAACCTTCCATCCAGGAAACCATGACGCCGGAGGCGGTCCAGAGCGTTAGCAGGGAAGCCGTGATCAGCAGGCTGACGGGACGCTGGGCTGCGCCGCGAAGAAAATTCAGAACGGTGTTGCTGCCTGCGGGCAAAATGCGCGATAACGCGTAGGTGATCTCCCGCAGATAGGGAGCGCCTTTACGCGAGGTGGCTAACACCGATCCCACAACCAGCAGCGCGGGAAAGAAAGTAAGAATCAAAGAATACGCGGAGGCTTTGGCAATGGTAAAAGCGTCATGCTCGAAAGCACGCCAGAAAGCCAGCCGCAGAAGGCGCAAAAAACGAAGCATCGCTGGCCCTAGCTTAGGGCTAGAAAGCGCGGGTTGCAACGAAGGAAGCGGAAGAGGTTCCTCGATTGGCACTCGCTGAGCGTTTGCGTGCATTGATGGTTAGTAATGGACAGCCAGCAAAAGGATGCTACTACGGGCGATTCGTCCGCCGATCACTTTACAATTTATTACACAACCCTTGACGGGTCTTGTTCTCGGGGCGACAGAACCCGCCGCTAAAGATACTTCAACGGCGCAAACCCTTCGCCGCGCGGACCGCTCCGCACGAAAAAAACGGGGGCGAACCAGTTCGCCCCCGCAGTGTACTTTAGTTTGGCTTACTCCGCAGCAAGTTCTTCGGTCTCGCCCTCGTGACGCATCATTTCGAGAGCGCGCTCGGCTTCTTCGTACGCCGCCGAGACCTCCGCCTGTACCTTGGCTGCGGCCTCCTCCATCTCTGGCGAGAGGCGCACGTTGCGGTAGTACTCCATGCCGGTTCCAGCAGGAATGAGGCGGCCGACGATGACGTTCTCCTTAAGGCCGCGCAGGTGATCGACCGCGCCCTGGATCGAGGCTTCGGTGAGCACGCGCGTGGTCTCCTGGAAGGACGCCGCCGAAATGAACGAGTCGGTCGAGAGCGAAGCCTTCGTGATGCCGAGGAGCAGCGGGCGTCCGGTAGCCGGCTTGCCGCCTTCCTTGATCACGCGCTCGTTCTCTTCGCGGAAGCGGAACTTATCCAGTTGCTGCTCCAGCAGGAACGTGGTGTCGCCCACGTCCTCCACCTTCACCCAGCGCATCATCTGGCGGACAATCACTTCGATGTGCTTGTCGCTGATGTTGACGCCCTGCAACCGGTAGACTTCCTGGATTTCGTTCACCAGGTAAGCCTGAAGTTCCTTTTCTCCAAGGACAGCCAGGATGTCGTGCGGGTTCAGCGGGCCATCCATCAGCGGTTCTCCCGCTTTGACGCGTTCGCCTTCCTGCACGTTGATGTGAACGCCGCGCGGCACCGAGTATTCTTTTTCGGTACCGTTGTCGGCCTGCACATACAGTTTGCGTTGACCCTTGGAGACTTCACCGAACTTTACCGTGCCATCGATTTCGCTGATGACCGCGGTTTCATGCGGCTTGCGGGCTTCGAACAACTCGACCACACGCGGCAGACCACCGGTGATGTCTTTGGTCTTGGTAGTCTCGCGCGGGATCTTTGCCAGCACGTCTCCCGGGAAAACAGTGTCGCCATCCTGCACCATGAGGTGAGCGCGGGAAGGCATGAGG
>JBAVUV010000002.1:0-5822 GCA_049696955.1 Candidatus Sulfotelmatobacter sp.
CATCTACACCGCTCCCTACCAACTGGCGTACGTCGAGAACGGAAACCAATTGAACCATAGCCTGGCACTGAGCGCCGGGACTTATAAAGCTGTGGTGGAAGAGTGGGACGGCTGCGGAGGAGCAAGCACCACTCCCGTTACCATCACGGTCGGTGGTGGCGGCGGGGGCGGGGGCAAAGCATTCTCGAACTTGCAGCATAGCGGAGGCTGGGGACAATATGGGCAGAGAGCTCCTACATTTGTCGACTGTTCGCCTTCGCCCTGCGACAAGATCGTATTTTCGATGTCACAGGGGGTTAAGAATCCTTCCATGACCGGAGAAGCCACTCAGATGTATTTGGCTGGAAGCGAACCATACGGGGATGGTCTTTGGAACAATCACCTTATCGGCCCGTTTTCTTCGCAAGGACTACCGGATACCAAGCACACCCTGGTTCCAACTCTGCACGATTTCACCTATGACGTTTATTTCTGGGGAAGCAACTTGGGGCTGGCGCAAGCGCTGGAGTTCGATATCAATCAGTTCTTCGACAGTATGGGTTTCATTTGGGGCCATGAGTGTCGCGTGGCTGGGGGGAATGAATGGGATGTCTGGGACAACGCCAGTGCGCACTGGGTTCCCACGGGCGTTTCCTGCTATCCCAAGAACAATGCCTGGAATCACTTAACCATCCAGGTGGAACGCACCTCCGACAATCAATTATTGTATAAATCGATTACTTTGAACGGATCCACGGCAACCCTCAACCAATACTATAACCATGGTTCGGCTCCTTCGAGCTGGTACGGCGTCACCATCAACTATCAGGAAGACGGGAACTCCAAACAGTCTGCTTATTCCGTGTACCTGGATCAACTGAATTTCAATTACGATTGAAGGGTAAGAGGTATAAAGAGAAGGGGCATATCGAAAGATATGCCCTTGTTTTTGTGACGTTTACCTCTGAGAGTTTCGATTTGCACCTTCAGTAATAAAAGATAAAACTCCACTCGCCTCCGACCGAAGTCACGTCAAAGCGCGATAATCATTCTTCGTCAAGGTATTCGCCGGGAACATCGTCTTCGGGGACTTCGTGCGTGTGAACCTCTTGCCCTTCGTGATCGTCTGCACTCTGTACTCCCGACACAACGTCGGCCTCAAATGCGTTTCCTTCTTCTAGTAATTCGTCCACACTTTCCGAGTCAGCACGTTCGAGGTTGGATATTCCCTGCAAATCTCCTGATTGGCCCGATTGAGACCTCAAGCCTGGACGTGTAACCGTGTCGCCGTCCAAGTTCTGTCTCTTACTCGGAGCCCGCGTGGTGCGTACACGTTGGGATTTCGCGCTTGCAGTTTTTTTCGCGGGCGCCGAGGTTTTGGTGGCCGATTTTTTCGAGGCAGACTTTTTCTGCGACTTCTTTTTCGAGGCCACCCGCTTGCTAGCCAGTTTCTTCCGGACGCTCTTCTTTGCTGCTTTAGCCTTCTTTGCAGCAGTTGTCTTAGGTTTCGGCTGGTTCTTCCGACGTTTCTTTTTAGCGGCCATAATAGAAGAAGTCTACCACTTTCCCGAAAAGCCAAATCGCTTCACTCTATCTATCAAGGGTAGGTCACCACAGTGACCGGAGCGTCCGGGTTCGCGATCGTCGAAGAACCTCCCGTATTGTCGATCACGTTCAGGATGCCGCCGGATCCCGCCGTACTGAGGAATACCGTCAGCAGATCATTCAGGCTTGACGGCGGAAGAGTCGTGGGAACCTCGAACGCGTTCGCAGCATAGATGTTCACGCCTTGATTAAAGAAGCTGTAGCTACCCATGCCATATCCGCTGAAGCTGGTCACGGAGTTCGCGACTCTGAAGGCCGCCCACCCGTCGACACCTGGAGCCTCCATCCAAGCCGACTGGCTCGGAGGGTCGTAAGGCATTTCGTTCTGGAAGAAAATGTCTGTGCCACCATTACCGTTCCAGATCACTTCGTATTTCTGGTAGTGCTCGACAAAGAGGCCGTACGCAGTGACATTGTTGCCGTTGACGATCAGGCCGGTGTCGGCAGTGTTGCCGGTCCAGCCTACGCCGTTGCCGTGATCGGCGCGCCACGCCCAGATGTCGTCGAGAATAACGTTATCGCTGTTGACCACCAGGCTGGTAGTCGCCTTTCCCGCCTCGGCGCCGCCGATCCGGAAAAACACATCGTAAAGACCCGGCGGGTCCGCGGCCGTATCGTTGCCGCCATGGCCGCAGCCAAAATGTTCGCAGCCACTTCCCACTTGCAATAGGACGGGAGAATTTTTCGCTCCCGCATCGAAGATGATTCCCGAGATCAGAGTTCCCTTCCCATCCGCGACGATCATTGACGCGTTCCCGTTCGTCGGGATCAGCGTCGGGTAACCGAGACCGAGCACCACGGTGTCGGGATGCGTGACAACGATACTCTGGTTCAGGTTATAAACGCCCGGAGTCAAAATCAGGTCGAAGCCGAACAACAATGCAAGATTGATGATCTCAGCTGAGTCGGTCGGCTGGGCAATGAAAAATCTTTGGATTGGAATGGAAGAGCCGGGCGTAGCCCCGGACGCCCAGGTTGTTCCCGATGTGTTTCGCTGTACAGCAGGCACGAAGACGTTGTAGTGCTCATTGGAGTCTACATAGAGGTAGGGCGCCTCGCGCGTTACCGGACTAGTCGCTAACGTTGTGTACGGCCCACCGCATGACGCCTGAGCGGGAAAACACTGCGCCGGTGCGCCCACAACGCCGGAGAAAACCTGATTCCACACTCCATTGCTCCAACCATCAATGTTGCTGTTCCTGACCAGCCACTGCTGCTGCGAGCCGTTAACGATGCTCCCACCCGCGAACTGCGAATCGGCGATGAACCCGCCGCTGGCGTAGGACGGGCCTGTGCAGTAATCCATCAGCGTCGCGGAACCATTCACGAGTACTCGACGAATGGGCGATGCCTGGGATACTGCCCAGAACTCGCCGGTGTAGCAGCCGAAAGTCGGGTTGGTTACGTTGATGGTGAGATTCGACAACGAGCGCCAGAAATTATTGGACGCAATGCAACTACCGTCGGTGCACTGGTTATACACATCGACCGATCCATTGATAACCACGTCGTTCGGAGAGGATCCCAGGCCTGCCACGCTGGTGTAGTAACCGACTTGAAAATTAAGGGGGTTCGCCGCACTGCCATAGGTCCCGGGCTCAAACAGTAAAGCATAGCGCTGGGTTCCGAACTGATTGGGAACCTGCTGGGTCGCAACCGCATTGACGGTGGCCTGTATCTGGCTAAGCGGCATGCTGGGATTGAATATGTAGACGTTCGGCCCGAAATCGGGCGGTCGGGACGAGTTGGCCGCCCGCACCAGTGGAGGCATGCCCGAAAATACTGCCATGAGAGCCGCAAAGATCACGATCTTGTTAACGAGTCGCGGCAGGGCTCGTCTCGAACCGGCCGTAGTGAGGAAACGTTGAGCAACAAAAGAGCGCTTCAAATCTGCACACAACATGGTGTGTTCCTCCTTCACTCTCATCGAGTCGAAAATAACATCCGGCAAGCCGGGCACACACAGCAGCCCCGCTTCTTGTTTGTTGGTAGGTCTAGATTGGTGAAATCGCGAATTACGGCAGCACTCAGCCCGACGGCGTTATCTTTTCGGCGGAAAATGGCCCTCGGTGCGGATCTCCGGGTGCAGGTCATCGATCCCCTCTAATCGCAGTCTGAAGGTTCCGGTTGACGCGGCGGCGAAAGCTGGATGACTCGGTACAACTCGATCAGGTGGAAACTACTCGGAGCGCGAACTTGGAACAATACAGCGAAATCTGTAGGCTCGCGACTCGCCAGCGCCCCAAACGAACGAAAGCTGCGCGCTCCATCTTCGCGCCGTCACGCATCGCGTTCTAGAACTCGAACCTTAGTCCAAACTGAAAGTAACGCGGCAGATAGCCGTTCGCGTCAGAGATGATTGTGCCGAAAGCTTGATCTCCATAGGCGGAATCGGGCTGGGCAAAGCGTGGATGATTCAAGAAGTTGAACACCTCGGCTCTGAGATCGATACTCATTCCCTCTTTCGGTACGAACGACTTGTAGAGATTCAAATCCACATTATGGATACCGTTCACGCGCAAGCCGGGAAAGTAGCGTGGCGCATTGCCCGGATTCTGATCGCCAGGATCGGCCAAGCAATTGGAATTAATAAATGACGCCACCGGCAGATCGCCGTTCCCTTCGGCTTGTGAGTTCGGATACCAGTTCATGGCGACATCTTTCATGCTGAGACCGGTCTTCAGCTGGGAGCAAACAACATTCGGACGCTGGCTGCCATTGGCAATCCGAGGATTGCTCATACCGATCGCGATGGGTTGTCCGGATTGTTCCGTAACCAAGGTAGCAATCGACCATCCTCCTGCAACCGCATCGAGCCCGCGGTTCATATTTCCGCCTAACCACTGCTTGCGCCCTACAGGCAACTCCACAACCACCGCCGCCGCCAGGCGCTGTGGAGCGTCATTGGCGCTAATACTGTGCTCGAGGTACAGACGGTCCAGTTGTTGCGGAAGTCCGTTAGCGAGCGAGCCTACCCAGTTATTTCTCCCAGCCGAGGAGTCGTCCGTCAATTTCGAGATCGTATAGTTGCCCTCGAAACTCACGTGGTGCGTCGTGCGCTTCTGGAAGCGAATCTGCATCGCGTTATACCAGGATGAAGCTTCCTCAATCATCAGGCCTTCGAAATCTCCGGTGAACTGAGGGTAGGGATTGAGCAGATTTCCCAGGGGGATTTGCGCGCTGCTGTACAGCGAATCAGGCTCATTGAAGCAAGGAGATGTGGGAGTTGAGGTACAGGGCGTGCTGAACATCGGCAAGAACGGGTTGGTCACCGGATTCTGAAGAAAGTTGCTGACGCAGCTATCTTGTTGGCAGGTTGGATCCGTGGGAGTCACGGCGGCCGAGATCTTCGCCAGTAGCGCAGAGGAGATAAAGTCTCGGTTGTTCGTGCCTGCCCAAGGAAGATGCGTGCTGCGGTTCGCGGAATAGTCGATGCCCAGGACGATCTGGCTGGGCAATTCGCGCTGAATTCCCAGATTCCACTGATAAAGATCAGCATCGCGCGCCGCTGTAGTGCCAAGATCATTGTTGTTCGAGTACCCCCATTCGGCAAGCGCCCCATATTGTTTGCCCTGCGGCCCGGTGAAGCCGGTTGGAAACGGATTTTCCAGCGTGGCGAACTGCGAGCCAAAATTATTGTTCGTAAATAGAATCGGGGCCGTTTTGCTGAAAGCCGTACCGGGATACTGAAAATTCGTAGCCGGACTCATTCCGAAATAGATCCCTGCGCCGCCTCGGACCACGGTCTTCGAATCGAGGGCATAAGCGAAGCCAAATCGGGGACCAATATCATTGCGGTATACCGGCACGTGTCGCATGCTCGATGTGGGAAACTCCGTCGTCCCGATTAATTGTTCGGAGGAAGGAAAGTTTAAGCCAACCGATCCTAGAGCGGCTTGGGCCGCGGTTACGTCGAGAGTCACTCCGGTTGGCGCGCTGAAATTACTAAACTGGATACGGTCGTAGCGTTCGTCGTAAGGCGTGCTCCATTCGTAGCGCAGACCAAGATTGAGCGTGAGCTTTGCAGTGACTTTCCAGTCATCCTGAAAGTAGAAACCAGTTTCGATCGATCGGTTCGCCACCGACGGCAAAACTCCGAGCGAGGTGGGCTCAGACGGATACGGATTGATATTATCTGCGTAGCCGTAGAGTGTGCTCGCAAAAGGATTTCCTGTCGGATTTCCATTCACATCAACGTCGCTGTTAGGGGTCGGCGAAGTCACGTAATCAGTAAAGTT
>JBAVUV010000003.1:0-2617 GCA_049696955.1 Candidatus Sulfotelmatobacter sp.
GGTTCCAGCCCTCCATTTGACCGCTATTTTTCGCGCTCTCCATGGGTTCATTTCCAATGAAGGTAAGTTTCGTCTGGCCGTTTCCGAGATCCTCAAAGATGGTCACGTCGTACGCACCGTCTATAGCCTCATGCTCTATTCCTAATTCCGCGGGGTCAACCTTGTTTCCCTTCGAGTCCGAAAAGTACATGGAGGAAACGATCTTCTCGTACGGAACAATCTCGTGGTATTCAACCGCATTCCAGCCCTCCTGCCCATCCGGCGCTCTCATGCAGCAGAGAAGTTTCCCCCCAACGCGAAAATCCATCTGGCAAACGGGCGTAGTAAAGCCCTTCGGTCCCCACCACTGCATCACGTACTTCGGGTCTGTCCACGCCTTCCACACCAGCTCGCGTGGGGCATCAAAAATTCTTGTGACAACCATCCGCTCAATTTCGCTAGCCGTGTTTTTTGTCATCTCTCGCCTCCTCTTTCTTCATTTGATTGACAACTACTTCCAGCCTGTCGAAACGCTCTTCCCAGAATCGGCGATAGCTAATCGCCCAATCGCTGACAGTCTTGATCGCCGCTGGCCTAAGCGTGCAGACACTCTCTCGCCCACGCTTCGTCTTGATCACAATCCGCGCCCGCACCAGGTAGGCAATATGTTTTGAAATCATCTGCTGCGAAAGTGCAAACGGTTTCGTCAATCCATGCACAGAGGCGGGCCCATGGGAGAGCCGTTCGATCATTGCCCGCCGGGTGGGATCAGATAAAGCCGCAAACGTTGTACCTAATTTATCCACAACCATATGGTAGTGGATTATCTGTCAATGTCAAGTGTGAATTTTGCGAGCCCTGATTTCTGTTCACTGATCCCCAGCGTGCCAGCGCTGGCCGGCAATTTCCTAGCCGGGCTACACTGGAAGAGGCAGAACGTGTCAGGCATGAGCGGAAACCATCGGAGCGATTTCCGGGAGCCTGTTTGCGGATTACTTCCGAATTGCCGACAACCCGTTAGTCACCTGTGGAACAGTTTGCTTCGTGGGCAGTAGCATTCCCTCGGGCTTCGGTCTCCTACGGCAGTGAAGTAGGATCCTGGCCTCAAGGCACAGCGGAGTCTAGCCCCGACACGAGTTAGGATGAAATGCCGTTCCCCAGGGGTATTCTCGCACTGATTACATCGTAGCCACGTAGAGGCTGTTCGGATAAAGAACCTCAACCACTTTCTTGATTACAGCATTGCCGTTTTCTCCGTTCGTAAACACGACCACCCCGATTCCGCGCGAGGGAACGAACATAACAAACGTCTTCACTCCCCAATCGGAGCCGTCATGGTCCAGAATCTTCTCACCATTGACGGTCTCGACTTCCCATCCGAGCCCCATTCCATAGGTGACGACGCAGTGACCGGGCACTCCAGCGGCGCTGCACACGCTCTTCAGATCTTCGGGCTTCATGCGGTCGCGCGTCAGGGTTGCGCGTTCTGTGGCGATTTCTCTAGTTAAGCCTTCGTCGTGCATGACGCTGACCACAAAGGTCGCGTAATCCTGAATTGTCGTGCGAAGCAAGTCAGCGCCATCCCAAGTTGTCGCAACGTCGTCCACGGGTTTATCGCGTTTTGGCCCGTGGGGAACGGCCAGACGCCCGGCATACCAGTTCTTTGCCGTATAGGAAGTTTCGTTCATTCCGATGGGGTTGAAGACCATCTCTTGCGCGAGCACATCAAAGGGTTTGCCGAGTTTCTTCTCGGCAAACCGGCCAACGTAGTTGAATCCCTCTCCCGAGTATCCGGTCTGGGTTCCAGGATCCCACTGAATTTTCAGGACCCCGCCGGTCTTGCCCCTCCAGTTCGGAAATCCCGTCTGGTGGGACAAGCACAAGCGGGGCGTCAGCGATTTGCTTCGCGGATCGTCCTTGATATCCGGATCAAGCCAGTAGCGAAACATCGATTCGTCCAATGAGAGTTTCCCTGCTGATGCAAGCCGCAAGATGGTCTCCGCCGTTACGGGCTTGGTCAATGACGCCATGTTGTAGAGCGTCTTTGCCGTGGCTGGCACGCCCGGACTCTGCTCGCCGTAGACGGCGGTCCACGCCACTTTCCGATCTTCGATGTAGGCCACGGCCGCGCTCGGCACATCGCTCTCTTTTAACCATTCCGCCGCATGGGCATCAACCTCGGCGCGCCCATCTTTTTTCGCTGCAACGGTTCGTGCAGTGGATTGCGCCTTTTCCTGTCCCGCAGCCGGGATCATGCTTGAACATCCCATTACGGCAACAACCAAAGCCTTCTTCGCTCTCCAGGTTTCCAGTCTCATCATTCCTCTGATCCTCTCTGCTGGTCTAAGCGTAATCTACGTCTTGTCTCTGCCAAATGTTCCGTGCGGGGCGTATGTCGACCGAATGGTCCACCGCAAGTCTCCCTTGCCTACTGTTATACCGGCCGAGTCACGGCAAACCTTCAGTACTCCAACGTGCCAGCGCTGGCTGGCAATTTTCTGGCCACGCTACACTGGAAGAGGCAGCGTGCCGCGAGTTGCTCTTTCAAAATGATCTCTTTCTCAAACATCAATAAGCAGTATGGCAAGCAATTGCTCTTCGTGGACGCTTCGTTTCAGTTGAATCCCGGCGAAAAAGT
>JBAVUV010000004.1:0-3620 GCA_049696955.1 Candidatus Sulfotelmatobacter sp.
CCATAGTTCACGCGGATTACTGCCGGCCGGGTCGTGGCATATTCCCGCGCCAGTTTGCGGATGTCTTCGGCGGAGATTCCAGTCCACTGCGCGGCGCGTTCCGGGGGATAGGCTTTTACTTTTTCACGCAGTTGTTCGAAACCCAACGTGTATTTTGCGACGTAGTCCGCATCGTGCAGGCCTTCGCCGATGATGACGTGCATCATGGCAAGGGCGAGAGCGCCATCCGTGCCGGGATTGATGGGAAGATACCAATCGGCGCATGCGGCAGTGCGGGTGCGGTAGGGATCGATGACCACCAACTTCACGCCCTTGCGGCGCGCTTCCACGATGAAGGGCCAGAGATGAACATTGTTGCCGTGAATGTTCGAGGCCCAGGCAATGATGTAGCGCGAGTGAACGAACTGGTCAGGCTCGGTGCCGAGCTTGACGCCCATGACAGACTCGAGTCCGGCTTCGCCAGCGGAGGAACAAATTGTGCGCTCCAGTTCGGAAGCGCCGAGGCGAGTGAAGAATCTGCGGTCCATCGAGCCGCCGTTCAGAGCACCGAGGGTGCCGCCGTAGGAATATGGCAGAATCGCTTCGCTGCCGAACTCGGCAATGATGGAGCGAAAGCGCCTGGCAATTTCGTCCAGCGCTTCGTCCCAGGTGATGCGTTGCCAGGCTTGGGTTGGGGCGGCGGCATTTCCTTTTGCCGTGATGCGCCGCATCGGGTAGAGGACGCGATCGGGTGAATACACTCTGTCCAGATACTTTGCCACCTTCGCGCACAAAAATCCCTGGGTTACCGGATGCTTGGGATCGCCTTGAATCTTCGTGGCGCGGCCGTCCTCCACCGTGATTAAGACTCCGCAGGCATCGGGGCAATCGTGAGGGCACGCGGCATGGACAACCGTTTTCATGAAGAACGATTATAGAGGTCTTGTTTGAAATGCGCGGAGCTTCTTCTATGCAATGGCGGTCAAAAGAAGTCGAGCTGCGCTCGACAGACAGCCGAGGGCGGCTGTCCCCACATGAATACGGGCGGCTTTGCAGCCGCCCGTTTTTTGTCTACTTTCTTGTTTTGTTACTGGGCTTGCGGCGGAGTGGCTACTACTGCGGCCGCTAGCACAGGGGTGTTGTTGTTGAGCGGATTCACAAAGAGCAGACCGCCCGCGACGATCGGAGTCGATCCGCTGGATTGCAGCGCGCTCAGGCCCGTGGTGTTGATGAACAGCGTGCCGTTGCCCGTAGCCACGTTGAGCGGCGCACCGCCCAGCGAATAGCCGATCAGGGCATTGTTCTGCAGCTGGAAGCTTCCGGCGTTGCCGTTGGCGATCGTCACGCTGTTCTGCGTCAGCGTGCCGTATACACCCTGGAAGCGCAGCGAAATCATCTGCGGCGTAAACACCGAACTGGAGTAGCTACCGCCGATGAAGATGCGCTGGCCGACGATTACCGACTGATCGTTGAACAGAGCATTGGTGAACAGGTTGTCGAAAAAGCACATGTCATATTGCGTGACTGCGGCGACGTTTATGGTCTGGATGGTATCGACATCGCTGACCAGGTCGGCGCTGGTTTCACCCACCCACATCGTGATCTGCTGTACCGGCCCTGAGGTCGGATTCACAGCCAACACACGGCCGGAAAGAAATGCCTGCGAGGTAGTGACGACTTCCACATTGCTTGCCATCAAACTGCCATCGGCCTGGAACGAGCCCTGGACGCCAACCACTGCCGGAGCAGCGAGATCGTTAATATTCCATCCGCTGTTGAACTGTGTGCTGCTGTTGACGTCGATGGTCAGCTGATGTCCATAAGGCCCCTGGAGGACGAAAGAATTTCCCGCCGCACTTACCGAAACCAGTCCGCCCATAAGATCGGTGACCTGGCCATCAGAATCGCTGGCCTTCACGGCTCGGATGTAAATGGTCGGGTTCACTGCACCGGTAACCTGGCCGCTGCCATCGACTGCAACCGATTGGCGAATATCGAAATCCATGCGTATGCCAGCCAGGCCGCTGGGGCCAACCACCATGGCCGAGGGGAAGTTTACGGTGACAGTGGTTTGCGTAGCCGAGCTGGTGGTTGGGGTGAACTGGCCGTTGATGGTGCTGAGTGACGGCGGAGTGGTGCTCATATCTACGTAAGAAATTACCGGGTTCGATAGCGAGAATGTGGCACTGTTGTAGGTATCGGCGGGAACGGAGTTGAAGCCGAGTGGCGAGCGCAAGCCCAGAAGGCGTGCGAAGTCAACGGTCGTGGCCGTGGATAAGACCTGCGGCGAACTGTTGTTCCCGTTCAGTGTGATGGAGTCGATGGTCACGTTGAAGCCGACCACGGAGGCCAGTGGCGCGTCTTCGCCGGTGACGAAGACCGCAGCCGGTTGCGAGGATGCGTTCGTGGAGGACGAGGTCGAGGTCCCGTTGCAACCCGCTCCAAGGATGGCGAGCGCGAGCAAAAGTGCAATCCCAAGCAGTCGTTTCATGGCAGACTCCCAGTGATAGAAATTTGTGAAGTTCGGGGGATTGAATTGCTTCACGATGATGGAAACACGCGGTTCTGTGGGATGTCGCGTAACCTGAGTTCCGGTTACTGGATGAACTGCCGAAGTGGGAAGTTTGCTATGTAGTGGGAACGTAGAGAGTTACGGGGCTGGATTGCGTGGGGAGATTCCGGGACATGTACTTTGGTTTTTGAGTTGTAGTGCGGAACGCATCAGGGTGCGGCTTTGAGGCTGGGAAAAAAGTCGAGCTTCGCTCGACGGACAGCCGGGGGCGGCTGTCACCACATGAAGCCCTTGGCTACTTGATCTCCAGGACTTCTTTTTCTTTGGCTTTGCTCATCTCTTCCATCTTTTTGATTTCGTCGTCGGTGAGTTTCTGGATTTCGTCGAGGGAGCGTTTCTCGTCATCTTCTGTGATCTTTTTGTCTTTCATTGCCTTCTTGATAGCGTCGTTGCCATCGCGGCGGATATTGCGAACTGCGGTGCGATGCTCTTCGAGGACTTTGTTGAGGTGCTTCACCATTTCCTGACGGCGTTCGTGGGTGAGCGCGGGTACTGGAACGCGAATCAGTTTGCCGTCGTTCATGGGATTCAAGCCTAACTCCGCGGAGCGAATTGCTTTCTCGATTGCGCCCACCTGCGAGGGATCGAAAGGCTGGACGGTAATCATCTGCGGCTCGGGGGCGTGGACTTGCGCGATCTGGTTGAGCGGCATCTGCGAACCGTAATAGTCGACGCTGACGCTGTCGAGCATGTGGACCGAGGCGCGTCCGGTGCGCGTGGCGGCCATCGCCTTGCGAAAATCTTCGACCGCTTTGTCCATCCGCGTTTTAAGTTGCACCCGAATTTCTTTAAGAGGCCCGCTGTCAGCCATTGATAAGCTCCGTTAATACTTCATAAACCAAAACGTTGAATTATAAACCGAAGAGAAGATGGCCACGGATTCGCGCGGATGACCACTGATCAAAACGGCGCATCGGTGAGCAGGTATGGCAATTCTCTTAGGCGCTGACCGTCGAACCAATTTTTTCCCCGCTGATCACCCGCCGAATGTTCCCATGTTTATTCAGATTAAACACGATGATGGGAAGATTGTTGTCCTTGCACAGGCTGATTGCGGTGGAATCCATTA
>JBAVUV010000005.1:0-2716 GCA_049696955.1 Candidatus Sulfotelmatobacter sp.
ACGATAGCCTGCACCACGCACCGTCTTCAGATAGCGCGGATTTTCCGGGTCGGGTTCAATTTTTTCGCGAATCCGGCGAACGTAGACGTCGACCGAGCGCGGCGTAACGTAGGACGTGTCGCGCCAAACGGCATCCAATAAATGATCCCGGGAAAAGACCCGGCCCAAATGGCGGGCAAAATAATCGAGCAATCGAAATTCCGTGGCCGTGGTGGGAACCGCTTGCCCGCGAACCGTGAGGACCATGGCGGAGGGATCGATTTCGATGTCGCCGACCTTAAGCGGACTGGGCGGAAGCGGACGCTCAAAACGGCGTAGCACGGCCTTCACGCGCGCAACGAGTTCGCGCGGGCTGAATGGTTTGGCGATGTAATCATCAGCTCCGATCTCGAGCCCAAGCACGCGGTCGGCTTCGCCGCTTTTGGCCGTCAGAAAAATCACCGGTACGGCGGCGAGCCCCTGAGTTTGGCGGACAGTGCGGCAGATTTCAAGACCGTCTTTCCCCGGGATCATGATGTCGAGCACGAAAAGCGCGGGTCGCTGCCGCTCCGCATCGGCGATGACGCTCGATCCGTTGGAATAAACGCGGACTGCAAAACCTTCGTTCTCCAGATGATGGCGAACCAGGCGGGAAATATCGGGGTCGTCTTCGACGACGAAGATGCTTGGCTTCACGAGTTCATTGTAACGAAGGGAGTTGCCAGTACCTAGAGGCGAGTGGCGAGTTTGCCGTTGCTGGGGATAGTTTTCATCGGATTGTAACAATGAGGTTGGCGGCGGGGTCAAGATGGAAGCGGCTCTTGGGCGGAATGACAGTCGTGGCGCTGTATTCGGTGATGATGGCGGGGCCGGAATATTTCTTGCCGGGCTTGAGAGTGTTGCGGGAGTAGATTGTGGTCTTGAGTTTATTACCGTCGAATAGTACTGGGGCTTTGGGCGTGGAAGGCGAGCCGAGCCTTGCTCGGCTTGGACGGGCAAGAGTGCCCGTCCCTACATCGGTTGTTGGCAACGTAGCGCGGAGACGCAGGGTCACTAACTCCACGGCGCGGCTGGCGTGCGCGTAGCCATAGCGGCGCTGGTGTTCTCGCTGGAAATCTTTCAGCAGATTCGCCGTGAACGGCAGGTTGAGTTCGTATCCCTGGCCGTGGTAGCGGAGATCCACGCTCCGCTGATAGTCCACCTTTCCCGTCCAGGCTTCTCTTTGAAAATCTTTCGCCGCTTGTTCTTGCAATGCTGCGAATTCTTGAGCAAGACGCGCGTGCGGAATTTTTCCCGTGACCTGCCAGAGGACGGTGCGAGAGTAATCCTTGACAACGTCGCTGAAGAGAATGCCGAGAGCGGAAAGCGCGCCGGGCAGCGCGGGCACAATCACGTGCGGAATGCTGAGTGATTCCGCCAGCGCGCAAGCGTGCAGGCCGCCCGCGCCACCGAAGGCGACCAGGGCGAAGTCGCGAGGGTCGCGTCCGCGCTCGATGGAGACCACGCGGATAGCTTTCTCCATGGTTGCATTCACCACGCGAATCACACCAGCGGCAAACTTTTCAAGGCTGAGCGGACTTCCCTGCTGCTTCAGCCATTCGCGAGTGATGCGACGCGTTCGGTCGAGATCGAGAGCAAAGTCGCCACCGAGAAAGCGAGTGGGTTGGAGACGACCTAACAAAAGATTGGCATCGGTGACGGTAGGCTGAGTACCCCGCCCGTAACAGATAGGCCCAGGATCGGCACCCGCGGACTCTGAACCCACGCGAAGAGCCCCGCCGGCATCGAAGCGGGCGAGCGAACCTCCTCCGGCGCCGACTGTGTGGATATCGAGCATGGGAGTCGCGACGGGAAGCCCTGCGACCTGAGCGTCGCTGGCGATGGTCGGCGCACCTTCGACCAGCGAGACGTCAGTGGAAGTGCCTCCCATGTCAAACGCGATGATGCGAGGGAATCCGTTGGCGCGAGCGCTGGCAGCGGCTCCAACGACGCCTCCGGCCGGCCCGGAGAGCACGGTGCGGACGGGTTCGCGCGCAGCAGCGGCGAGGGAGGTGATGCCTCCGCTGGATTGCATGACGAAGATTTTCGAATATGCGCCCGACCGGCTTTGCAGATTTTTCAGATATCGCTGCAGCACGGGTTGCAGATAGGCATTGATCACTACAGCGGAGGTGCGCTCGTATTCTCGAAATTCCGGAAGAATTTCGTGAGAGATGGAGAACGGAACGCCTAATTGTTTGAGGGATTCTGCAACCATAAGCTCGTTCTGCGGGTTGGCGAACGAAAATAGCAACGAGATCGCGACGGATTCAGGTTGCCCTTTCGCGACCCGTGCAACCAGCGATTTCAACTCCGCAGCTGACGGCCTGGTCAGGATTTCGCCATCGCTGGACGTGCGTTCGTCGATGCCGAAGCGCAGATCTTTCGGGACTAGCGGTTCGACTCGATCGAAGAAAAAATCGTAGAGCTTGGGCCTCGCCTGGCGGCCTATCTCGATGGCATCTTCGAAGCCGGCTGTAGTCACCAGAGCAGTGCGAGCGCCCTTTCGCTCAAGCAGCGTGTTTGTACCGACTGTGGTGCCGTGCAGGATGACGAGCTCGCCTCGGTGGTTAATTTTTCTGAGCGCTTCTAAGATCGCTTCCGAGGGATCGGCAGGAGTCGAAAAAACTTTTAGCATGCGCAGACGGCCATGATCCATCCAGACGCAGTCAGTGAAGGTTCCACCGGTGTCGATGGC
>JBAVUV010000006.1:0-11847 GCA_049696955.1 Candidatus Sulfotelmatobacter sp.
TGTCCGCTGGGCGATGCGGCCGCGATGCCGACGATAGCCTTCGTCAAGAAATGGCGCAAAGAATTCGAAGATCATTTGGAAGGCAGGCCGTGTCCGTTTGAAAAAGAGCGGGTTGTGGAAGAACTGCCAGTGCTCGTTTAACAACTAAAGCACTAAAAAGCCGGCGGGACACCGGCGCTACTTATGGCTGACGTAACACTTACAGTTGACGGCAAGAAAGTAACGGCTCCGGCGGGGACGCTGCTGATCGAGGCTTGCAAGACTGTGGGCATTGAGGTGCCTTCGTTTTGCTACTATCCCAACCTCTCGCTGTGCGGCGCTTGCCGCATGTGCCTGGTGAAGATCGAGAAGATGCCCAAGCTGCAGACCGCGTGTACGACGGTGATCAGCGAAGGGATGATCGTCACATCGGACAGCGAGGAGATCAAACAGGCGCGGAAGTCTACCGTTGAAATCTTGCTGGGGAATCATCCGCTGGATTGTCCGGTGTGCGATGCGGGCGGCGAGTGCGAATTGCAGGACATGACTTTTTCCTATGGTGCGGCCGAGTCGAAGTTCATGGAGGCCAAGAACCATAAGGATGAGCAGCAGTGGTCGCCGGTAGTGTTCTTCGATCGTCCGCGATGCATACTTTGTTTCCGATGCGTGCGGGTGTGCGGCGAGGGTATGGATGTTTGGGCGCTGGGGGTGCAGAACCGCGCGGTGAGTTCGGTTATTGCTCCGAATAAAGAAGATCATCTCGAATGCGAAGAGTGCGGGATGTGCATTGACATTTGCCCGGTGGGCGCGCTGACCTCCGGCGCGTATCGCTACAAGACGCGGCCCTGGGAGATGAAGCATGTGGGCACAATCTGCACGCATTGCGGAGATGGTTGCAAGACCACGCTGGGTGTGAGACGCGCCGATACTGGAATGGAAATTGTTCGCGGCGATAATCGCGACAAGAGCGGGACGAACGGAGATTTTCTGTGCATCAAGGGCCGGTACGCATTTGATTTTGCGAACCACGAAGAACGGCTGATGCGTCCGCTGATTCGCAAAGATGGCAAGCTGACGCCTTCCACGTGGGAAGAGGCGTTCGACCTGATCGGAAAGAAGTTTGCGTCCATACGTGATGTGGAAGGCGGATCGGCAATCGCCGTGATCGGTTCGACGCGGACGACGAATGAGGAAGATTATCTTCTGTCAAAGTTCGCGCGAGTGGTGCTGAAGACAAACAATGTCGATCACCACCGCACTGCGGACTTCCCTGCACTGGCGGCGGCGCTGCGCGGAAAGGCGAATTCGACCGCGAGCATGACGGATGTTTTTACCGCGCCAGCGATTTTGTTGATTGGGAACGATCCGACGGATCAGCATCCGCTGTTGGCCTGGCAGATTCGCAACAATGTTCGCTTGCACCGGGCGCGGCTTTACGTAATCAATTCGAAACCGATCAAGCTACGCAGACAAGCGGCCAACTTCACGCAAATCCCGCCTGGAGCAGAGAGCAAGCTTGCGGCTTTCCTGTCGGGAGACGATTCGGCTTTGGATGCGCTTGCGATGCACGCCTCACGCGAGCAGTGGAGCGGACTTCGCGACCAACTTCGCGGCGAGCAGAGTCTGGTGATTGTATTTGGTTCTGAGATCCGCGGCGAGGATCTGACGAGTCTCGTGAAATTTGGACTTGGCATCCCGGGAACGAAGTTTGTTTGTCTGGCAGACTATGCAAATTCGCGTGGAGCGGCCGATATGGGGCTTTATCCGGATTTACTGCCGGGATACCACCCAATTTCGGGAAACAGCCAGTTTCATCGGGAGTGGGACGATCTTCCGAAGACTGCGGGACTCGATTTGACCGGCATGGTGGAGTCGGGGAAGGTGGGCACGCTGCGGGCGCTTTACGTCGTGGGATCGAATCCGGTGGGACGGCTGAAGATTGATCCGTTCGCGTTCTCGAAGAGTTTCGTCGTGGTGCAGGATATGTTTCTGACCGAGACGGCAGTGATGGCTGATGTGGTTTTGCCGGCGGCGAATGCTTACGAAAAGTCGGGAACGTTTACGAATACTTGCGGTGATTTGCAACTGCTGAAAAAAGCGGGTGAGGTTACGGGGACGAAATCGGATTTTGAAATGATCGTTCGCATTGCTGACGCGATGGGTTTTGATGTGCGCAAGCTGGTGCCGTTCGGCGAAGGAGTGCGCGCGGGCACGCACGCGGATATGGGACAGTCGCGCGGAGCGCAATCCGGCGAGGCCGACCGGCATGCGGTTTGGCTGGAGGCGCACGGACTGGAGCCGAAGATGAGCCCTTTTGATCCGACGGCGATTCTGGATGAAATCCAGCGGCTGGTTCCGGGCTACGACGTTTCGCGTATGAATCTGATGGCGGGCAACAGCGAGCATACATCGCTGGTTGCCGCGGGACCTGGAGTTGCTCATCGGACGGAATCGATTCAACCCGCGAATGATGACCTTTTCAGTTCCGGAACCTTGGGACGATATTCGCGCACTCTGAAATCGGTGATGGAAAGCCACGAAGTGAAGCCTGCCGAAGTCGCGGCAGACTGATTCACGGATTACTAGTTTCGCGTTTGAAATTCTCAGCATTTGGAGAGGAGGCAAAAGCTTTGTCGGTCGGCGTGTTCATACTCGTGTCGGTGATCAAGTCGCTGATTGTTCTGGTCGCACTGCTGACCGCAGTCGCCTACACGGTATGGCTGGAGCGCAAAGTTGTGGGCCACATGCAGAATCGCTGGGGACCAACGCGGGTGGGTCCGTTTGGACTGCTGCAGCCTGCGGCGGACGGGCTGAAGTTTTTGTTCAAGTAAGATCTGACGCCGCCGCACGTTTACAAGCCGCTGTTCTTGGCGGCGCCGATGATGGCGGTGATTTTTGCGCTGACTTCCATTTCGGTGATTCCGTTCGGCAACGCGATTCCGCTTTTCGGTTACAACATTCCGCTGCAGATTACAGATGTGAATATCGGCCTGTTGCTGATTCTAGGCGTAACCTCGATGGGCGTGTATGGAGTGGCGCTGGCGGGGTGGTCGTCGAACAATAAATATTCGCTGCTGGGCGGACTGCGGGCCAGCGCACAGATGGTCAGCTATGAAATTGCGCTAGGGCTTTCGCTGGTGGGAGTTTTGATTCAATCGGGAAGTTTTAGTTTGCGTACGATTGTGGACATGCAGGGTGGACGGTTTCTGGGATTCATTCCGCGGTGGAATATTTTTCACGGGCAGTTTATCGGATTCTTTATTTATCTGATGGCCGCCTATGCGGAGACGAACCGCATTCCATTCGATTTGCCAGAGGCGGAAACCGAACTGGTGGCGGGATATCACACGGAATACAGTTCCATGAAATTCGCCATGTTTTTCATGGCCGAGTACGCCAACATGATCACGGTAGCTTGCGTGGCCACTCTGTTGTTTTTCGGAGGATGGCATGGGCCGCTGTTTGGGCCTCCATTGCTGCAGGCGGTGCTGCCAGTGTTTTGGTTTCTGGCTAAGGTTTTTTGTTTCCTCTTTCTTTATATCTGGGTGCGTGGGACGTTGCCGCGCTTCCGCTATGACCAACTGATGTCTTTCGGCTGGAAGTTTCTGCTGCCCCTGGCGATTGCGAATCTGGTGGCGACGGCGATTGCGGTGGCCTGGTAGGAATAAAAAGCAAGTTTTCGGTTCTCACCTCTCAGTAACGGCCCAAGGAAGCTGGCTGACGAACTGCTTTTCGAGAACTGAAAACTGAAAACTGATTCATGAGTTTCCATCTCATTCTATTTCTGGCGTTTGGTGCGGTTTGCGTGGGCGGGGCAGTGAACCTGCTGGCGCAGCGGCATCCGATCAACAGCGCGCTCTCGCTGATTGCAGTGATGGCGGCGCTGGCGGGCGAATATTTATTGCTGGGGGCGGAGTTTGTGGCGGCGGTTCAGGTAATCGTTTATGCCGGCGCGATTATGGTGTTGTTCGTTTTCGTCATCATGCTGCTCAACGCCGGTGTGGAGGAAGAGACCAAGGGGAGCCGTGTCGCCATATTATTTGGCGTGCCTGGGGTGCTGACCAGCAGCGTGCTGATGGTGTGGGTGGTGGTGCGACATTCGGTGACTGAATCCGTGCCGATTGGAGCATGGCCGGGGCATCCCACCGATATTGCGCAACTTCTATTTCACGATTTTCTGTTGCCCTTTGAAGTTACGTCTGTATTGATCCTGATTGCCATCATGGGCGCCGTAGTGCTGGCGAGCAAGCCGGAAGCGACGGCGAGGAAGGTGGACTGATGGTTCCGTCGTATGTGCCGCTATCGTATTACTTGCTGCTCAGCGGATTTTTATTTGGCTGTGGCGTAATTGGATTTCTGATCAAGCGCAATATCATCACCATCTTCATGTCGATTGAGCTGATGTTGAACGGCGTGAATCTTTCGTTTGTGGCGTTCGCGGCGCATTGGCACGCGCTGGCGGGGCAGGTATTCGTTTTCTTTGTGATGGTGGTGGCGGCGGCAGAAGCGGCTGTGGGACTGGCGATCATTATCGCGGTGTATCGCACACGCGAGACATTGAATGTGGATCAGGTGAACCTGCTCAAGCTATGAATCCGACGCTCAATCTTTGGCTGATCCCGATTCTACCGCTGGCGGGGGCTGCGATTAACGGCTTCTTCGGGAAGAGGTCGTCGCGGCAGGCTATTACTGCAATAGCTTTATTTTTCAGTGGCGCTGCGTTTGCGATGGCTTTGTGGGTTGCGATGCGGTTTTCGTCGCTGTCGCTTCCCTATCATGAATATTTTGCGCACTGGATCCGGTCTGGAAGTTTCAACGTTGACTTCGCGTTTTATCTCGATCAACTTTCGCTGGTGATGTTGCTGGTGGTGACGGGAGTTGGGTTTCTGATCCATGTCTATTCCGTCGGCTACATGTGGGATGACCCCAGTTACTACCGCTTCTTCAGCTATCTGAATCTGTTTATGTTTTTCATGTTGACGCTGGTGCTGGCCGCCAACTATCTGATGATGTTTATCGGCTGGGAGGGCGTGGGGCTGGCGTCTTATCTGCTGATTGGTTTCTGGTTCACGAAGGATTCGGCGGCGGCTGCGGGCAAGAAGGCGTTTGTTGTAAATCGCATTGGAGATTTCGGATTTCTGATCGCGCTGTTCCTGCTCATCAAGCATTTCGGTTCGCTGAATTTCGATCACGTCTTTCAGAGCGTATTGCCGATGGGGGCGGAGAAGTCCGAGGCTGGGCTGCTGACGGCGATTGGGATTCTGTTAATGGTGGGAGCGTGCGGGAAGTCGGCGCAGATTCCTTTGTACATTTGGCTTCCGGATGCAATGGAAGGTCCGACTCCGGTTTCGGCGTTGATTCATGCGGCGACCATGGTGACCGCGGGCGTGTATATGGTTTACCGTTCGCATGTGATTTTTGAACGGGCGCCGATTGCGTTGACCGTGGTTGCAATAATTGGGACGCTCACGGCATTTTTCGCCGCAACGATTGGTATTGCGCAGACTGACATTAAGAAAGTTCTGGCTTACTCGACGGTTTCGCAGCTTGGTTACATGTTCATGGCGTGCGGAGTGGGAGCATTTTCCGCCGGTATCTTTCATCTGATGACGCACGCCTTCTTCAAAGGACTGTTGTTTCTGGCGGCGGGATCGGTGATTCATGCGGTGGGCGGCGAGCAGGACATGCGCAAGATGGGTGGACTGCGCAAGAAGATTCCGTGGACATTCTGGTGCATGACCGCAGCCACGTTGGCGATCTCTGGAATTCCGGGGTTTTCCGGCTTCTTCAGCAAAGACGAAATCTTGTGGCGCTCTTACCAGGCCAGTTGGGCTTACTGGCTGGTAGGAGTGGTTACAGCGCTACTCACATCGTTTTACATGTTCCGGCTGTGGTTCATGACGTTCTTTGGAGAGTATCGCGGTGAGGCGGAGGCGGAACACCGCCCCGGTAGCCATTCGGCGAGCGATGCTCACGCTGGCCATGGACACGGGGGCATCCATGAGAGCCCCAGAGTTATGGTGATCCCCCTGGTGATTCTGGCGGTGCTTTCGGTGGTGGGCGGATATGTTGGAGTCCCAGGATCGCTAGGCGGAAATAATCTATTCGATAAATTTCTGGGTCCGGTATTTCACGGCAGCGCTCGCGGCAATGCTCAACCCTCCGCCGTGGATGAGAAAGGAGCAGCCGAGAAGGAGACTGAAGGGCCGGAGCCAAAGACTGGTGTGTCGACCGAGTTGATGTTCACGGGGATTTCAGTGGTGGCAGCTTTCTTAGGTCTCGGACTGGCGTGGCAACTTTATTACCGACGACCGGAGTTGCCCAACAAGATTGCAACGTCGATGGGAGGGATGTACCAGACATTGGTGCATAAATATTATGTGGACGAACTGTACGGCGCGGTTTTTGTGAAGCCGCTGATCAGTTTTTCAACGCGGGTTTTATGGCAAGGAGTGGATCAGAAGATTATCGATGCAGCGGTGAATGATGCGGGAGACGGAGCTAAGCGTGTTTCCGATGAAGTTCGCCACATGCAGTCGGGCAACATCCGCTCGTACGCAGGATGGGTTGCGGCGGGTTCGGCGGTGGTGATCGCCTTCATGATCTGGATGTGGACGGGAGCGCGATGAGTACGGATAATCTCAGCTCCATCATTCTTACGCTGGTAACATTTCTTCCTCTGGCGGGCGGATTGCTGCTGGTGATGTTTCCCAGACGTGACCGTGACATTCGGATTTTTGCGCTGGTGATTTCTCTGCTGACGTTTGTCCTGTCTCTGCACCTGCCGGTTTATTTCCATCGCGGGCAAAATGATTTTCAGTTCCAGGTCGACCTGCAGTGGATTTCGACTCCCAACATCCATTACCACATGGGAATTGACGGAATCTCTTTGTGGCTGGTGGTGCTGACTACATTCCTCACGCCGCTGTGCGTGCTGATTTCCTGGAACTCGATTCATGAGCGAGTTAAAGAATTTTTCATCTTGCTGCTGATTCTGGAGACGGCGCTGATCGGTGTGTTCACTTCGCTGGATCTCTTTCTCTTTTATTTCTTCTGGGAAGCAACTCTGATTCCCATGGCCTTGGTGATTGGCATTTTCGGCCACGAGCGCAAAGTGTATGCTGCGGTGAAGTTTTTCATGTACACGATGATTGCATCCGTGTTCATGCTGGCGGCGATTCTGTGGCTTTACGCGCATACTGGAACGTTTGACTTCGTAACAATTCGCGATCAGATCGCGAGCGGCGCTGTGCCGGGTTTTCCGGCTGCGGCGCAATTGCTGTTCATCGGATTTTTCCTGGCATTTGCGGTGAAGGTTCCGCTGTTTCCCTTTCACACGTGGTTGCCGGATGCACACGTGGAAGCGCCGACGGCGGGGTCTGTGTTGCTGGCGGGCGTGCTGTTGAAGATGGGAACGTACGGACTGCTCCGCTTCAACCTGGGATTATTCCCCGAGCAATCACGGCACAATGCCTGGTGGATCATGATTCTCGCCTTGATCGGGATTATTTACGGCGCTCTGGTGGCGATGGTGCAGCCGAACATGAAGAAACTGATCGCGTATTCCTCGGTGAGCCATCTGGGATTTGTGGTACTGGGAATTTTCAGCTTCACGCAGGCGGGGTTGAACGGAGCAATGTTCGTGATGCTGGCGCACGGAGTTTCCACAGGCGGGCTGTTCATGCTGGCGGGGATTCTGCACGAGCGGCGGCATACATATGAGATCAGCGAATTCGGGGGGTTGGCTTCCCCCATGCCGATTTACTCCGCGTCTTTTCTCGTAATTGTGCTGGCATCGGTGGGACTGCCTCTGTTCAACGGATTCATCGGCGAATTTCTGGTGTTGAGCGGAGCGTTTCAAGACAAGCCGATTTATGGAATTCTGGCAGCCACCGGAATTATCTGGAGCGCAGTTTACTTGCTTTGGATGTACCAGCGCGTGTTTTACGGCAAAGTTACGCACGCGGCGAATAATTCTTTGAGCGATCTCTCGGGATTCGAAAAATGGGCGGTCTGGCCGTGCGCCGTGGCGGCGCTGGTAATGGGAGTGGCTCCCATTTTGTGGCTGGGTGCAATTGATCCGGCGGTGCAGGCGGCGCTCACGCCATTCGTCCGGGTGGCGAGCAGGATGGTGGGACAGTGATCGCAACCCTTTTCCCAGCCTATTCACAAACGCTGCCGCAGAGCGCCGATTATGTGCGCGTGCTGCCTGAAATTGTTCTCTCAGTGTTCGGCATCGTTGTGATGTTGATGGAACCGCTGCTCGATGAGCGCACCGGGCAGAAAGTTTTAGGGATCATTGCGTTTGTGGGATCGCTGGCGGGACTGGGAGCGACCTGGATCATTGCGCAGGCTCCGGGGCTGGCATTCTGGAACACGGTGCAGGTGGACGGGTTCAGCGTTTTTTTTCATGTTCTGGTGATAGCGATTGTTGCCGTCGTGATTCTCAGTTCGTACGAATACATGGCGGTGCAGCGGATTCGCGCGGGGGAGTATTACGCGCTGGTCCTTTTTGGCGCAGTCGGCATGGCGCTGATGTCATCAGCTGTGGAACTGGTTTTGATTTTTATCGCGCTCGAGATTTCTTCTATCTCTTCTTACGTGTTGACGGGGTTCCGGCTGCATGAAGCGGCCAGCGCGGAAGGGTCACTGAAATATTTTCTGCTGGGGTCGTTTGCTACGGCATTTTTTCTCTACGGTGTGGCGTTGATGTTCGGGGCCACGGGATCAACCAACATTAACCAAATCAGCAGCGCGCTGCTGGCCGAACCGATTCCATTGCTCGCGTTTGTGGCCGTAGCGTTCATGTTTGTGGGTTTGGCATTCAAGGTGGCGGCAGCGCCATTCCACGTGTGGACGCCGGATGTGTATGAAGGAGCGCCGGCGCCGATTGTGGGATTGATGTCAACCGCACCCAAGGCCGCGGCGTTTGCGGTTCTACTGCGCATTGTATTTGTGATAAATGTGCACGCCATCTTCTGGGTGATTTGGGTGACGGCGGCGCTCTCGATGACTTTGGGCAACGTGGGCGCGCTGGAGCAAAACAACGTGAAGCGTCTGCTGGCCTATTCTTCGATCGCGCACGCGGGATATCTGCTGGTTGCTTTCGCGGCCGCGCCGACGCTGGGTATTTCAGCCGCAATGTTTTATACCGCGAGTTATGCGGCGATGAACCTGGGCGCATTTGCCGTGGTGAGCCACTTCGCCAACGCAGGTGAACGATATGTGACACTCGAAGACTACGAAGGGCTGGGACGCAGTTCTCCGTTGTTGGCGGCTACGCTGACCATCTTTCTGTTATCGCTGATTGGCATTCCGATGACGGGGGGATTTTTTGCGAAATTCTACGTGTTCAGCGCTGCGGTGAAAGCGAACTTGATCTGGTTGACGGTGATTGGCGTGCTGAACAGCGGAATCGGCGCTTATTACTATCTGCGCATCATCGTAGTGATGTACATGCGCGAAGCGCGCAAACAGGTTCCGGTGAGCCGGGTTCCGATCCCGTTGAGCCTCGGCCTGGCGGCATGCACGGCGGCAACACTCTACCTGGGAATATTTCCCAACGACGTTTTGAAGTTTGCCCAGGAGTCCGCACAACAACTGGTCCAGCAGAGTTTACCCACGCCGGCGCATGCTTCGCCAATTCCCGTTTCTGCGGCGCGAGAACCGCTTTAGCTGCAGGTGCATTATTTGTGGAAATCTCAAATAGTTTGGTTTGACAAGCGCATCGGGCTGCGGCATTATGGGTCCACTGATTTTCTCATCTGGCGGCAAAAGACGTTTCGAGTTGGAGGCCAAGTATGTCCGAATTGATAAGCAGACTATGGGTAGAAGATGCGGGGCAGGACATCGCCGAGTATGCTGTGATGCTGGCGGTGATTCTGGTCTTGGTGGTGGGCACGATTCGTTTGATCGGATCTAATGCCAACAACGTATTCTCCAATACAGCCAGCTCGATACAATAAGGTGGCGGATTTCGCGTCGCAGGTCCCGTCTGAAAACACAAGCAGGATTTTCTTCATGACACGATTTATCTCGTTTACCGGGCAGTTTCGCTACTACTGGTTTACCAGGGTAGCGGCTGCGGCAGGGCTTGCGAGAAGATCGGGTCATCGATAATCGACTAGATTCAAGCGAGTTCAGCCAAAGGCCGCGATCCAAGGATCGCGGCCTTTGCTTTTGGCAACGCCTCAGGAGGGCAGACCAATGATTGTGAACATGTCAGAGAAAGCCACCGAGCAGGAGATTGCGCATGTGATCGAGCGTATTCGCGAGGCGGGCTACCAGCCGCACGTCACGCGCGGAGTGGAGCGCACCATCGTGGCCGCCGTAGGCAATGGACGCCGCCACGAAATCGAGGCGCTGGCGGTTGCGGGCGGAGTAGAGAATGTGGTCGCCATCGCACAGCCTTTCAAGCTGGTGAGCCGGCAGGTAAAGCCGGAGCGATCCGTCGTGAACGTAGGCGGGGTGAGCATTGGCGGGCCAGGAGTGGTGATCATTGCTGGGCCCTGCTCGGTGGAGTCTCGCGAGCAATTGCTGGGTACGGCGCATGCCGTGAAGCGGGCTGGAGCAACCATGCTTCGGGGCGGGGCTTACAAGCCAAGAACATCACCCTATGACTTTCAAGGATTAGGAGTAGAAGCTCTGAAGATTCTCCGCGAAGCGCGTGAGCAGTCTGGGCTTCCGGTGGTGACAGAAGTGATGAGCACGGAGGATGTGGACACGATCTGCGAGTACGTGGATATGTTGCAGGTGGGAGCACGGAACATGCAGAACTTCGCGCTGTTGCGGCGTCTGGCCACGGTTAAGAAGCCGATCCTACTGAAGCGTGGCCCGTCGGCCACGGTAAAGGAGTGGCTGCTGGCGGCGGAATATTTGCTTTCCGGAGGAAACGGTGAAGTCGTGCTTTGCGAGCGCGGCATTAAGACCTTCGAGACGGAGATGCGGAATACATTTGATCTCGCAGCGGTGGCACTGGCTCGCGATCTTTCTCATCTGCCGGTGATCGCTGATCCTTCGCATGGAACCGGGAAGCAGAGTCTGATTGCGGCGGTTTCGCGGGCAGCGGTCGCGGTGGGGGCTGATGGATTGATTATCGAAGTGCATCCCTGCCCGGAGCGGGCGCTTTCTGATGGAGCGCAATCGCTCGACTTTGCGGGATTTGAGAAAGTGATGAAGGCCATCTCAGAGCCTCTACGGCGAGCGGCAGTGGTTGACGATGTGGTGCGAGCTTAAGCTCGTGGCTCGTTAGCGCTTGCGAGTTGCGACCGGAGGCTTGATTTGCATCACCGGATCTCCAAGCAGGTTGTAGGTTTTGCGCACGGCGAGATCGGTGATGCCGGACTTGGCTTTGATGATCGCATCGCCTAACGGCAGGCGCGATGGACCCATGGCAGCTTGCACCACTAGTTTGTCGAGGGTGGTTTGCGGCGGAGCCTGGTTCAGGCCGCTGGAAGCGAGAACCGCGACGGCGCCGCCGTCGGGCGCGAGCATGAGAGAAACCGCCAGTGGTTCTTCGTAAACATCCTGAAAGAATCCATTCAAGCAATCCATGATGAGAAAGACGGGCAAGGAGGTCCCGTTGGTCAGGCCGGTTGCCTCGGTACTGTTGAAAAGATTTTCTCCCGACCATTCATCCTCGGAGCCGTGGCCCGAGTAATTCACTAACAACTGGCCGGAGTTGATCGCGGTGAGAATTGTTTGCTGAGCGTCGGGAATGCTAGTAGTGGTAAGGAAGACATCCGTCACCTGCATCGAAGAAGGCAACTGATCCTGCACAAGCTGGCTGTCTTTGGTGAAGTTTTCGGTGTCGTTCGTATCCGCGACCATAAGGGCCTGCGAGGTCCAGGGGCCATTGGTGGATTGGCC
>JBAVUV010000007.1:0-4884 GCA_049696955.1 Candidatus Sulfotelmatobacter sp.
TTTCCCTGCGGAGGCGTGGTCACCATCAATTCGCAAAGCAACGAGATCACCCGTAGCGGCCAATACTGGACCTTTGCTCAGTACTCCCGCGTGATCCGTCGCGGAGCTCGCCGCTTCAGCTCGCAGAGCGCGGCGGCCGATCTGAAGCATGTTGCGCTGGAAAATCCAGACGGCCGGCAGGTGGTGGTATTGACCAATCCCGGAGCTGCAAGAGTCGTCGAATTGCAACTCGCCAATATGAGCGCTTCGGTTCCATTAAATGCGGATTCAGTGACTACTTTGGCGTGGAAGTAGTTCTTCGTAAAAAATGGTTATGACGTCCTAACTCTCTTGCTGGCTCGGATCGCGAAAGACTCGTTCGAGCATGATCGCGACTAGGCTAAACATAGCCACGCATCCTGCCAGTGGAACCAGCAAACCGGCACGCAGGCTTCCGGTTCTAGTGGAGGTTAATCCCACGAACCACGGCATCGTAGCGCCGCCTAGAGCTGCAAGCGCGAACATGATGGAGGCGATTCGCCGCGATCTTTCGCCGAATGCTTTCACCAGCCACGCCACAAGAATAGGAAAAATCGAAGCAAAGCCCAGACCGGCAATGGCGACGCAAATGGCGATCGTGGCGAACGCCCTGGCTTGCAGCAGAAGGCCGGTTCCGGCTGTCGCGAGAATCAAGCCGCTCGCAAGAAGCGCGCGTTCGTTGCGTTGCAAGGGAACCAGCGGAACCACGGCGCGACCGCCGAAGAGGCCTCCCCAAAAGAACATGGGAGTCAAAGCCCAGAAGTCGCCCGCACCAACATGCATTCTTTTCGTGAGTGAGGCGACCCAGCCAGCAACTGAGTTTTCGCATCCCACGTAGAGAAAAAATAATGCAGCCAGGCTCACCGTACTTCTCAGGCTGATGACCGGGCGCACGGGTATTGGTTTGTCGTGATCCTCACTTGTCCGAGGCTCAAGATTCATCCCCATCAAAATGAGAGCGGTGAGTAATGAGCACGCAGCGATCGCATAAAGCAGCCATGGGGTAGCTCCGTGTCCTTGCGCAATCATCACTAACGGAGAACTCGCAATCGCGCCGATTCCCCACATCACGTTCAGGATGCTGAGTGCGGCCACTCGACGGGACCTTGAAACTTCTGCCACCCACAAGTTGGTGCCGGAAAGAGCTTGCCCCAAACCACAACCGAACAAGACAGTGGCAGCCAGGCACGCAATGTTGCTACCAAGATTCAGGCTTGCTACGCCCACCACGATCAAACTGAAGCCGCACACCAGAGTGTGCCGGTATCCCCGCCGCAGCAGCGGACCGAGCGATGAGACGCCCAGCATCGAGCCGCAAAACTGGGCGCTGAAAAATAATCCGGCACGCTGATCGCTCAGACTCCAGCGGGAAATCAGCATCGGCAGCATCGGTCCCAACAGCGTGGTCACAATGCCCATGAGCACGAATCCGCCGTGCAACACAAGCGATGCGGACGAAGAGATGGGGAGGGCGCTGGATCGGGTTTGGACCGAACTCATGCTGAAAGGCATTATGCCTCAATGCTTCGGTGACAATGGCGGAGTCGGGGGGAGTTCGGTTTTGGATATCAGCCGACGGTCAGGCAAACTCCCGTTGCACGGCCAACCGTCACGGTATACTTGCCGTCACGCAGACGGCCACGCTCAGAAGACGGCGTAATGTCAGCTTCGCGGCTATCCAGCGCCGGGGCGTGCAGTGTCTTGCTCTTCACCGCTCCCATTCTTCCTGTTCCAAAGTCCAGGCTTACTTCCATATTCTGCTCCGCATCTTTGTTCAGGATGATGACAGCCACATGGCCGCCGGAAAGTTTCGCGGCATAGGCGGTTGCGTCAACTCCCGTTGCCTGCAGTTGCGAGGTGAAGTCGCCCTGGAGAAAGCGGCCGCCGCTGAGCTCTCCGGCGAACTTGAGCCCATGTGCCACCGGTTCCATCACATACTCTGAGCCGAACGTAGCGATGGGCGTGTAGAAGGGGTGAGGATGAGTCGCGATCTGATTCGGGCTCTCGCCCTTCTCTTTGAGAAGGACGTCGCCGGGAAGGAAACCTCCAACGGAGTTGGCGACCGATTTGCCGGTGCCGCCGTGCAAATTGATTCCGGAGTAATTATTGCTGGCGAGCAGCAGCGAATAGTCGGCAGCCCACAGTGCCGCGGCGAAAACGTCGGACACACCCGGCTTGCCGCCGCGATAGCAAGTGTTGCCTTCTGTCATCCGCACACGGACGCCCATCTTATTCGCCGCGGCGATCGCAATATCCGCAGTCTTCTGAACCCTGGCCATCGTAGCTGGCTTCAGCAGGTTGGGAATGTTGACCTCTGGATTGGTTGCTGGGCCGCCGAAATAGTAGTGGTGGGTAAGCGTTGTCACCTGCGGTGGACTCTCGATCGTGGGCCATAAATCCGCAACGTCGTTCAGCCACGTCACATCCGCTGCAACATCCGGCATCCCGAACTTCGCACCTGACACGCGGGAGTTCACGGCCCGAGCCAGAGTCAGCCACTCATCCAAATAGGTTTTCGCGGACCACGTTTTTGGATCGCGCAGGTGGCGGCCGAACAGATCGGCCTCGTTGCCAATCTGGAAATATTGCAGGCTCGCGCCCAGAGTGTGTGCCACGAACGCTGCTTCCTCGGCCGCACGCTCAGGCGTGTTGGTTCCCATGCCGATGCCATACAGGCAGGTCCAGCCGGTCGCTTTTAAAAAACCTGCCAGATTCCGCACCGCCTCCGGGGTTACGGCGTAATACTGTCGTTGCGGCTCGCCTTCGACCTCGCGAGTCTGCGGATGCTCAGGTTCAGGAGTGCCGGGCGTCGCCTTCCACCAGGCAAACTCGCTGGTATTCCCTCCCAGTCGCAGCACTCCCCGAGGCGCCAGAGCTTTGAACTGGCGGATCAATCCGATATTGCGATCAGAGAAGAAACTCGGGTCGGTTAGTTGCTGCACCTCGTAAGAGAGACCCACGAAGTCGACAGGCATATGCGGCCCCGCGGCTTCGGTTGAAAGCTTCAGGGTGACTTGCGCTCCCGCGCCGCGCTGCGCACGAAGACGGGTTGCAGCAAGAGATAGTACAGCTGTGGCAAGGAATCTGCGTCGGCTGATCGTAGTCATCGTAGTTAAGAGTGTAATCGTCTTTCACAGTTCACACTGATCGTTACTTACCAGCGCAAAAAGGAGGAATCTCATTTCACACGAATATCCGGTAGCAGGCTCGGCTGTCATTGAGTCGCATGATGTCGATGCCAAGCTGACAACTCCGCTGCCGTAAATTTCTTTGCAATTTTATGCGTTAACTTAAGAATACAATCAGCAGATTAAAAGGAATCAATATGAGCTACACCTATGATCTCCGCCCCGAAGCCAGTTTCGAAGACCGTTACAGCCAGTTCATTGGGTTCGGCATCCCGAAAGCAGATGTCGATACGTTGCGCACCACGATCAAGGATATGTGGGCAGATGATCCGGGCGGGTGGTCTTACGAATGGTCCGCGTTCGCGCGAAAATATCTTGAAGCGGGAAACCCGCTTCTCGCGTCGTTCGCCTACGGTTTTGCTATATTTCCCTGCCTCGCCAACGATGCGAGGCGCAAGGCGCAGCAAAATCAGCTTGAATGCTACCTCAAGGCGGCACCGAGTTTCCCCGTCAAATTTGAGCGCAGAATACTCGCGATCCCCTATCAAGGCGGAACTGTGAGCACACCGGTGCATCTGTTTTCAGTGGCAGGCCAGTATGCGGGCGCGCCGGTGCTGATTTACACCGGCGGCGTCGATACCTACAAAATGGGTCTGCACGCGATCTACGTGACGTTGGCCCAACGGCTCGGCATTACGATCCTGGGCTTCGACATTGCGGGCACGGGTGAAAGTACTATCCCACTTTCCATCAAAGGTGACGAGCTCGTGCTCGGCATCGTGAATGAGGCGCGCAAGTTCGGCAACGGAAAGGTCGCGCATCTCGGATTTTCGTTCGGCGGCAACTTTTCGGCGATGACAGGGCTTTCGGGCGCCGTCGATGCCGCAATCGTGCTCGGCGGTCCAGTCGATAAGGCTTGGGGGAAAGAGAACGCGCAGAACTTGCCCTTTGGCATGCCGGGCATCATCGGCAACGACATGGGCTTCGACAAAGAGCCGTCCTTTCCGCAATTCATGGCGGCAGTGCAACAGTTCTCGCGGCGTCCGCTGCTCGACCAAACAAAAAACGCTCCGATGCTCGTCATCAACGGCGCAAACGACTATTTCGTCCCACAGGCGGATACGCTTGTCTTCAAAGGTCGCCCCAAAACCGAAGTCCACTTGCTACCGGACATTGGACATTGTGCCGTGCTGGGTGGCGTCTCGAAGCTGCCGGAAGTAATTGACATAGTTTCGCAGTGGCTTCCGAAGCAGTTCGGTTTGGACGCTCGGCCTCAGGCCACAAATCGATAGCGTCCCCTTGCTATATAGCCAGGTATTGATGGATAAAAGCAATGGCCATGCTGCCTTCGCCCACTCCACTCGATACCCGTTTGATGGAGTTATGACGCACATCTCCGGCGCAGAACACGCCGGGGAGGCTGGCCTCCAACGGAAACGGGGGGCGATCCAGTTTCCAGGTAGTGAGGTCGCGTCCTGTGCAGAGATAGCCGCGTGGATCCCTTTCGAGTTCTATTGGCAGCCATGACGTGCTGGCTTCGGCGCCGATCATCACAAACAAGGCATCGGCCTCGTAGCCGAGAATCTTATCCGCCTCATGCGGCGCTTGCACGCGAACCTCAATTCGTTCCAGGTGATTTTCACCGTCCGCCGAAACAACCTGCCTAAAAGGAAGAACCTCAATATTGGCCTTTGATGCAATCTGATCAATCAGGTATTGCGACATGCTGAGCTTCAAT
>JBAVUV010000008.1:0-2166 GCA_049696955.1 Candidatus Sulfotelmatobacter sp.
CGGTTGCCGATTTGTCACTGCCGATGAACGTCTCGTCAACAAGATTCGGCGGGATAAGAAAAGCCCATTTCATGACCGTATTGTGGGCTTAAGGCATTTTTGCTAATACTGTGGTCCGGTGGGATCAGTTATGTGCGCCATTCTTTCCACCCCAGGCACGCAAAGACCGCGTACCCGGGGGCCCCGGTTTTGGCGGAATGGTGCGTCGGGTTCAGTTTCCTGGTCTGCACCATTAGCAAAAATGCTTTAGCGGAATCGCTTTCGCGCAAGACTTGACCATTCGCCGTTCAATGCGAGTGCTGGTTGCGCCCGACTCGGCAGATGAGAGGGTTCGGCAATGATCCCGTCTGACGAGTAATCTCGACGAGTAATCTCGAATCTCGGGGCACAACCATGCGGGCGGCGCGGGAAAGCAGGTGAATACGTATCAGTGTGTCGGAGATAGATATGAATCTGCACCAGAAATTCGCTTCTTGTGGGGGGAAGTCACGTAGGATTGCCTGGTGAGCAAGCGATTTAGAGTTTGTAGCCACGACCAGCCTTTTTTGCTTCCCCCATCGCTGCAGGACTGGCTGCCTGAGAATCACCTGGCCCGGTTTGTAGCCGAAGTGATAAACGAGTTAGACCTGTCCTCGATTTACGCCAGCTATGAACGAAGTGATGGACGAGGGTTGGCAGCGTACCATCCGGCGCTGATGGTGCGGTTGTTGCTTTACGGTTATTGCATTGGGGTCACGAGCTCCCGCAAGATCGAACAGGCGACCTACGACAACGTAGCTTTTCGCTATCTGTCTGCCGATCAGCATCCTGACCACGATACTCTGGCCTCTTTCCGTCAAGAACACCTTCAAGCGCTATCGGAACTGTTTGTGCAAGCCTTGCGGCTGTGTCAAAAGGCAGGCTTGGTGAAGTTGGGCAATGTCGCCATCGATGGAACCAAGATGAAGGCGAACGCCAACGCCTGGCGTTCTATGAACTATCAAAAGCTCAGCGAGCGGGAACAACACTGGCGTGCGGAGGTTGCGCGGTTGCTGAGCCACGCACAGCAAATGGATCGTGAAGAAGATCAGCGCCCTGAACCGGGCGACCGATTGCCTGACGAGTTAGCGAATGCCCAAAGGCGGCTCGAGCGGCTGCAACAAGCGAAGGCAGAGCTGGAACAAGAAGCACAAGCGCAATTGAAGGCGATCTCAGCCAATCGCACTTTGCGCAAGCCCGGGCCTCGTAAAAAGTCGGAGCAGACCAGCCAGCAGCCAGATGATCGCAAACAGCGGGAGACGGATAAGAAGCGGTGTCTACGAGCGAGAAAGAACGCTGCTGCTCCCGGTCGTCGATATAACTTCGTTGACCCGGATTCGCGCCTAATGAAAGGCAGTGGGCAAGCAGGCCTCATGCAAGCCTACAACGCCCAGATTGCAGTGGACTCGCACGCTCAAATCATCGTGGCCGCAGAGTTGACCCAGCAGGCGTTCGATTGCCAGCAACTGCTACCCATGGTGAAGAGCTTACAAAACACGGTTCACGGTACACCAACAACGATCACCGCAGATGCGGGTTATTGGGACACACGCAGCTTACTGGATCCGTCATTGAACGGCATTGAAATGCTGGTACCTCCTGACTCCAAGCCGCAAGTACCCGGCGGCGCTCTCTCGCCCACGGCACCTCGCCACGAAGAAGCGTTCCGCATGAGGCAAGTCCTGGCCACCGAACAGGGAAAAGCTCGTTACGCACTTCGACAATCCACCGTTGAACCTGTATTCGGTCAGATCAAAGAAGTGCGCGGCATCCGCAGATTCCACTTACGAGGCTTGCTGAAAGTGACCTCGGAGTGGAAGCTGATATGCGCCACGCATAATCTCCTAAAACTATTTCGCCATCGCAGGACCCTTGCTTTTGCCTAACGCAGCTAGCATGTTCGATTCCACCGCAAGTTCGCTTGCTGCACGCGCTCGCTTCCAAAGGTGTTCCATTTAATCCAAGCGTTGAACCACAACCTCTGCCTCAAAAATGAAGCATTTCTCTCCGACACACTGATATCGAGTCGCCGTAAATCTCCGCAGGTGCGGCCCTATGGTTCCGACGGAATTAACTGGGGCCGGTGCAGGATCGATTTCAATTTCCACGATGAGAACACATAACCCGACAGGAGAATGACTCATGAGC
>JBAVUV010000009.1:0-5699 GCA_049696955.1 Candidatus Sulfotelmatobacter sp.
TTTCCGATCGAATGGCACAACTCGAAAATTCCCGGCTATGCGGGAAGGCTCAGCGTGCCCGAGATTCATGGCTTTTCCGCACTCATGGTGTTCTCCAGCGTCGCAGCGAGATTCTTTCAGCCGCAGATTGGAGGTGCGGGCGCCACTGTTGCAACGGCTGCCGGACTTCCCTTCCGGATTGACCATGACGAAAAATTCAACCAAACCACGCACCTCCAATATCAACCCTGGAAGAACGGCCCGTGGATGGGCTTCAATTGGCGCTATGACAGCGGCCTGGTCGCAGGGAATGCGCCTTGCTACGGAGTAAATGCCGACAACGACTGTCCGCAATCGACCACCATCGGCGGCCAACCCGCCGTCTTTGCGCAAGACGCTTTCGGAAATCCGCTCTCCGCCGACCAGGAGTTCGAGGCCGGCTTCACCTGCAACGGCGTCCGTGCGACGCCAACATCTCCGTTACCTGCCGCCTGCCTGGCGTCGCAGTTCGGAACCAGCTTAATAAAAGTGCCGGCGCCGAACACCGAAAACGATGATCACAATCCTCCGCGCATTGAATCCCGGAATCTCTTCGACCTCTCCATTGGTCATGACAACTTGTTTCATGGCGAGAGGTATAAATGGAGCGCGCAACTCACCGTCATCAACCTGGCAAACAATTATGTGCTGTACAACTTTCTTTCGACGTTCAGCGGCACGCATTACGTAACGCCGCGCACCCTAACCGCAGAACTGGGCTTCCACTTCTGAGTTGATCCTCTGTATTTGGGAGGTTTTTGGCGATACAGTGCGAGGACAGCGCGGCCAAAGCCGCAGCTGCCCTCATTCTTAACCCTAACTTTGCTGACTCGGTGAGAGTATGCGGTCTTTACGTTGACTGCCGGGTTTGCTGAACGAACAGCAAAAGATTTGTATCGAGGATTTTCGTGCGCTCCTCAGGGACTTCGACGAAGCGGAAAGGCTGCAGCCATCCTTGCGTAGCCCACATGGGGAACATCATCTCCGCTTTTTCACGGATCGTTGCCTCTCCCAACTGAAAGATCAACTCCACTTGCAGTTTTTCATCGAGTGGCTTTTCGACGTTCAACAGTCCACCAGTCGTGGAAAGTTGATGCAGCTTGCCTCTTAACTCACGCCGGTTCGGCAAGCGGATTAGCGCCAATATCGATCCGCGCAATTTGACGCGAAACGGGCGCGGAGTAAGGCTCGAAGAGTTCGCCGGAGAGATTTCAATTTCTGCGGATTCTGGGGTCTGCGACATCGTGGCTGAATTATGGCACTACGTCAGTCATCGCAGGAGGTTACGAAAGAACGGGAAGGCGAACACGACCATTGTCGAAGAGAACGCTATGGTATTTCACGCAGCATTTATTTTCTTCCGGGATGCGCCTCGCCCTGTCCGGAGAATACATTGTAAGGCCATACATTTTTGCTCTTGGCTGTTGACTTGCCCTCCGCACCAGCGGATGAAGTAGATTTAGGAACACAGTTCCAATCCTCCGGCGGATCGGCGAGCCCCCATACATTTCCCTCGTTGTACAACGAAACTCCGATCAGAAAAGATTTCCCATCGTTGCCCAGCGGGAGACAATTGGCCACACGGCCTGAGGCGGTTCCACCACCCGGCAGATCGCCCAGCAGCACCGGAGTTTCGAGGGGCAAGGCTTGTGAGGCGCGAATCCCACAGCCCTGCGGACTTACGACCAAGGCCATGCACTGCGCGGAGAACGGATGCCTTCGATCCATGCTGGTGACGACCAGAGGGATTTGCACGCGCAGTCGTGTGCTGCGGCGCGTCGTCTTCGGTGTCACAATTTCCATCTTCAACTCCACCAACTTACTAGTTTTACAGAAAGGAGGCTGCGCCCGCGCCTAAGAAAGAACAAGTCAATGTGACGAAGGTAACGTTAAGTTCGGACAGGAGGTGAAGTTGATACCAGCGCTTCACTCCGATCAGCAGTACATTGCCTGTTAAGATGGCTTGGCTCGCAGCGAACGATATTGTGAAACTGCCAACTGCTCCCGTCGCCACGGAATGGAACATCTTGCTGGCAGCGGTTTCTTCCGATTCGAGAAGTGCCCAGCTTCAGGGGGTGGCGCTTTCAGACAAGTCTGTGAACTGGGATTTTCTTCTTCGCCTCGCAGATCAGCATGGCGTCACGTCGCTGCTCTATCAAAGCCTCGAGCCTTTGAATGGCCTCGTTCCGGCTGCGATATTGGCATCGCTGCGCCAAGCTTATGAGAGAAACATTCATAAGTCCCTTTTTCTTACCCGCGAACTGATCTGCATTCTGGATTGCTTGAGCGAACTTGGACTCGAGGTCATTCCTTATAAAGGCGTCGTGCTGTCGGAGCTTTACTATGGAGATATCGCTCTCCGTCAATCCGGCGATATGGATTTATTCGTTCGCAAGCAAGATGTGGGTCGGATCAAGAGAGCAGTTGGCGATCTCGGGTATACGCCGCGCTTACCTATTCCGGCTGATGCCGAGCAGGACTACATTGCTTCAGGATACGAGTGTACCTTTGACAGTCCTGCGGGAAAGAACCTGCTGGAATTACAGTGGGCGCTGCAGCCGCGTTTTTACGCCGTCGATTTCGATATACAGGGGTTGTTTGAGCGCTCAAGGAATGTAACGGTCGCTGGTCGCGTTATGAAAACGCCATCGCCCGAAGATTTGTTGCTGATCCTTTCCGTGCACGCCGCTAAACATGTTTGGGGACGCCTGATCTGGCTCTGCGACATCGCTCAGATCCTGAAGCGAGAAAATCTGAATTGGGATTGGATTCGGTCGCAGGCACGCCACCTTGGCATTGAACAGATCCTGCACATAACGCTTGTGCTGGCTAACCAGCTTCTGAAGGCAACAATTCCTCCAACTCTGGCAACTGCGATCAGGGAAGATAAATCAGCACAAATGTTCGCCAAACAAGTTGCCGTCTCTATTGCCTCGGGTGTTACATACGAAGACGAAAAGTTATCGTACTTTTGGCTCATGATGCGCCTTCGCGAACGCAGAACAGACCGTCTGCGCTTCCTGGCTCGCCTGACGTTCACTCCAGGCCCCGGCGAATGGGAAGCCGTCCGGCTTCCCAGAGCTTTGTTCCCTCTCTACCGGCTAGTGCGGCTGGCTCGGCTTGCTTCCAGATTGGTCCGCTAGCGACTGGCCAACCCTCCCGCGGTTTCTCCCCCGTCCAAAGTGTAGACGTGGCCCGTGGCGTAGGCCGCATCGTCGGACGCCAGATATGCGAACAATCCCGCGATTTCTTCGGGCTTGGCGTGACGCCGGAGAGGAATTTTCTGGTTTACTTCATCGAGCATCGCGTCCGTGTATTCGGCGCGTTGCATCGGCGTGAGCACATATCCGGGCGCGACGGCGCATACACGTACCTTGGGCGCGAGTTCAAGCGCCATGGAGCGCGTCAGTTCGATCACTCCGGCTTTGGTGGAGTTGTAATCGGCGTAGTAGGGATAACCCATGATGCCGTTGGTAGAGGCAGTTTGCAGAATTACTCCACTGCCCGCCTCGGCCGAGAAGCGTTCCACCATGTGTCGCGCCGCAGTTTGGGCGACGTAGAACACGCCGGTAAGATTTACGGCGATCACCTGGTCCCATTCTTCGGGAGTGATGTCGAGAAATTTGTGGCGGATGCTGATGCCGGCGTTATTGATGAGCACATCAACTCCGTCCATCACGCGAATCGCGTCGGCCATCGCGGCTTCCACCTGCATCAGGTCGGTCACGTCGGCGATGATCGCCTCAGAAATTCCCGGCAACTGCTGGCGAATGGCTGCGCAAGCTTTGGCGTCGCGGTCAAGGATGCAGACGCGCGAGCCTTCTTCGAGAAACCGCGCAGCCGTGGCTGCGCCGATTCCGCTGGCGCCGCCAGTGATGAGAACTCGTTTGTCTTTCAAGCCGCGCATTTGTGAATTGCTGAATTCTATCAGGGACTCAGGGCACGTTCATTCCGTGCGTGCGACAAGAACAGAGCACCGTCCTTGGCAAAGCGCACCAAAGCGAAACAATTCTGGACAGCCTCAGGCGCGAGGCGTTATGACCGGAATCGCCGCGCGAACGGGAAACTGGAGCTCAGATTTGAATCGTCAGATAGGTTTGCCGCGGAAGAAGTAGATTAGTTCAACGATCAGGATCACGACGACCATCAGTTCCAGCACGAAGGCGCGGCTCTGGTTGAATTCGTCCACCATGAAGCGGTAAAGCTCTTCGGCAGTTTGCAGTTTTTGCTGGACAAGGTCTTTATAGTCAGGCACGCCGACTTTCGAAGCGGCCAGTTTGTAGAGGCGCGCGGAAAACATGTCGCTGAGGAATTTGATGGCGTTGTCAGCGCGCTCGGTCAGTTCGCTCACGTCGAGCAGGACGGTATGAAGCTTCGAAGCGGCGCGGGCGGTGCGCCAGCGCGACCACAGGCCGCGGCCTCCACTCTCCAGAAAGTCGTAAACGCCTTCCAGTTGATTGGTGAGCAAGTCGTCATAGTGGCGGAACTCAAGCAGTTGCGAGTTGGCGTATTGCAAAAGTTGAATCGCGGTTTCGGCGCCCGAAGGAGTGTCGTAGATGAAGGCGGCGTTCCATCCGATCACCGCCAGGTCGCTGGGATAGTAGGAAATCCGCGACTGCAGAACTTCCTGGCGCTCGCCGTCGGAGAGTGGCTGGGTCTCGCCGCGAACCACTTGAGAAATACAATCAGCCTGAGAAGCAAGCAGATCCGCCGCCGAGGGGGAACCGGCAATCTCGCGCAGGTGAAAAATGAAATAGTCTTCCTTTAGCCACTCCGTAGTGTATGGCTTAACGATAGCCGGAGCAGCGCGCTCAAGTTTCTCTTTGACGATGCGGGTGGCGAGGCTTTCAAAGTTGGTATCCCAAACCCAGCGGCTGGAAAGTTGTACCAGCTTGTTCCAGTCGCCGGAAAACGGCAGTTCAAACACCACGCTGACCACGCCGTAGTCAAAATACTTAATTTCGCCCTGCAGGTGCTCTCCGCTTTCCAGAACCAACGGTTCCAGGGCTTCCTCTACCGGCGGACGCTGGAATCGCACGTATCCCGGAGCCATATGTTTGAAACTGGTGTCCACGGTGCGGGCGTCCAAAATCCGGCGCAACTCGTCGAGACGAATCTCTTCACACACATCAAATTGGATCATCACCAAGACCGAGCCACAAAGAGGCGCGTCGGGTAGCTTAATCGCAACCAGAGTTGACAACGCCTCGGCAGGAACCTTGCCGACGGTGGGCGCGGTGATTGTGGTTTCACGATCCATACAATTCAAATGGACCCATCCGATCCGCATAGGTCTGCTTCTGGATTGGGTGAGACGAACGGCGAGAACTCCATTGTCCCAGAAGTCGGTCGATATAGCGAGTGGCGGAGATCAGGCGAATAGCTACAACAGGCGTAAACCATGTACAATCAGCGACTTCTGCACAGCTTCCAAAGTAGTGCTCCACCTGTAGCCAGGGCTGCCAAACCTATTCCAGCACGCTTCATCGACCGAACCACCTCTGCTTCGTGGTCACGTGTGATCGCGGATTCGGGATGAGGATGAGTCCCTGCACCGCCGTCGTTCAGCGCCATTTGCAGCACTTCGGCCAGATGAAGCGCGCGCCGAGACGAGCCTTGCGAGATCTGCTCGCGGCAACTGAAGCCGTTGGCAATGATCAGCCAGTCGGATGGAGCCTGCC
>JBAVUV010000010.1:0-6025 GCA_049696955.1 Candidatus Sulfotelmatobacter sp.
GAGTAACTGAGTCCATAACCGAAAGGATAGAGCGGTTGTCCCTGAAAATACCGGTACGTGCGATTCTTCATCGAATAATCTTCAAAGGCAGGCAGTTGGTCGACGCTCTTGTAAAACGTAACGGGCAAGCGGCCGGAGGGATTATTCAAGCCCACCAAAGTTTCGGCGACGGCGGTACCGCCCTCTTCGCCTGAATACCACGCGTCAAGAATAGCGTTTGCGTTCTCATTTGCCCAATTTACGGACAGCGCGCTGCCGTTCATAAGCACGACGACGAGTGGTTTGCCAGTGGCCTTCATCGCCTCGAGAATATCCTCTTCTTCTTTGGGCAAATCGAGGCTAGTGCGGTCGCCGCCCTTGAAGCCGGGAACGTCCACTTTCATCTCTTCGCCTTCGAGTTGAGAAGTGATGCCCACAACGGCTACAACCACGTCAGCGTCCTTTGCCAAAGCGATCGCAGTTGGAATGGGATCAGCCAAGAGGCGAAGCCATACCAATCTGATACCGGTGCCGCCTTGCCCATATTCCAACTTGATCGCGTAGCGATACCCTTTTTCAAGGTGGAGTGTCGCATTCGTCGGCTTGGGATCGTGCAATAAAAAGTCATCGACGATAAGCTTGCCATCGAGCCAAAGTCGGTTCATTGAACCAACGTCGCCGATCTGATAGTCGCCCGATTCGTCCGGAGTGAGAAATCCCGTCCAGCGCACGGAGAAATCTTTCAATCCTGGAGGAGGAGCAATCGAAGAGCGTTCGGGATGAAAACGCTGCAGGTCGATGGCTTTGTCGACTCGCACAACCTGCGGAGTGCCTTCGAAGCTGGGATTGGAAAAATATTCTCCGGTCAAGCCGGGCTGTCCATCCGCGGTCGACAGAGCCGTGGATGGAATGAGTTTTTCTGGCCGCAGGAAGTTCATGCCCGGAGTATAGGTCACCTGAGCAGAAGAGAATTGCCGGCGGATGCCATCGAGCGCGGAAGTCGCGTGCGATGCCGTGCCGCTATAGTTGCCGTGCAGCACGCGAGTGGATTCAGCGAGCGGACCGACGACTGCAATTTTTTTTATGTCTGCACTGAACGGAAGGACGCCGTCATTTTTCAGGAGGACAATCGACTCCTGCGCCGCTCGCAGGGCGAGAGCGCGGTGGGGCTCGCTATCGATCTCACATTCCGGAATGTTTGCATAGGGCACCATCTCGGGAGGATCGAACATTCCCAGACGGAAGCGCGCCGTGAACAGGCGTTTCAGCGCAACGTCGATATCTTTCTCGCTGAGCAATCCCTGTTTCACTGCGTCGATAAATTTTACGTAGTCGGAGTTGTCAGTGGCCTGGGTGAAGAAGTCGGCGCATTCATTGTCCATGCCAGTTTTCAAAGACACAGCTCCGGCTTCGGCCATGCTCTTCGTGTAGTGATGGCCGTTGAAAATATCGGCGACGGCATCGCAATCGGATACGACGTAGCCCTTGAACTTCCAGGCGCCGCGCAGCGTATCTTCCAGAAGAAACTTATTGGCGCAGGCGGGTTCGCCATTCACGCGGTTGTAGGCGCACATGATCGAGGCGGCCTTGCCTTCAACAATCGCGGCGCGGAAGGCGGAGAGATAGGTATCTTCTTCGTCATGCTTCGAGACTTGTACATTGATGATGTGGCGCGACGGTTCCGGCCCGCTGTGTACGGCGTAATGCTTGGGCGTAGCAATCACGCGAAAATATTTTGGGTCGTCACCTTGCATTCCGGTAACGAAAGCGATTCCCATTCGTCCAGTAAGAAATGGATCCTCGCCGTAGGTTTCCTGACCGCGGCCCCAGCGGGGATCCCGGAAAATGTTAATGTTCGGCGACCAGAAATCCAGGCCTTCCATGATGTCGCGACGCCCGGCTCGCACAGCCTGGTTATGCTTTGCGCGCGCTTCTGTACTGATTACGACCGCCATGTCGTGGATCAAAGGAGAATCAAAAGTTGCGGCGAGTCCAATCGGTTCAGGGAAGACAGTGGCAGTTCCGGCATTGGCAACTCCATGAAGAGCTTCACTCCACCAGTCGTAGCCTGGCACTTGCAGCCGCGGAATGGCTCGGGCCTGGTTCACCAGTTGGGAAGCTTTTTCTTCAAGCGTCATTCGCGACACCAGATCGTCCACTCGTTGGCTGAGGGGCAGCGATGGATTGAGGTACGTCGGAGTGATCGCTGGCGGCGCGGTTTGCGCGACCGAACGGAATGCTGCTACAAAGATCAAGGCGATGACCAACATAAATACGCGAGTGCGACCTGGAGGCATGCAGAGGATCTCCTTGCGAAATCTTTTCGGAACCGAGAGAGTGGTTCGAAGCCGGGACGAAGTATAGCACCGTCAACGTACACGGAAGTTTTTTTGCAAAGTCCCATCAGGGCGACAGCGTGCGTTAGTTTGAGACTGCAAGCGTGCGATCCACGAAAGCCGGGTGACTCAAAGGGCAGACGATTTGCGAAGCAAGCTAGAATGGAAACGAGAGGATGAGCGCGTCCAGACACAAGAAAGATAGGCGCGGAATCCACCTGATTGCGGAACTGGCTAATGTTTCCATCGGGACGGTTGACCGTGCCTTGCATGGCCGTGCTGGAATTAACGAATCTACTCGCCAGCGGATTCTGAAAATCGCCGAGCAGATTGCCTACACGCCGAACCTGGCGGCACGCTCACTATCGGTCTCCAAAGCGAGCGCTCGCATTGGAGTATGCATCCCGCGAGAAATCCATTTTTTCTACGATCAACTGTGGGGTGGAGTGCTGGATGAAGCGCGCAGTGTGGCGCAGCATGGAATTCAACTTGTTTACCGGCCGGTTCAGACACTAGGGGAGGCGGACACCGAAGCGTTCAAAGAACTGATGCAGGAGGGCGTGAACGGAATTATTCTCACGGCGGGGAATCCGCAAGCGCTCGCGCCCCTGATCGATCAAGCCGAAGGAAAGGGAATACCGGTGGTTTGCGTGTCCACCGACGCGCCTGAGAGCCGGCGCTCGAGCATCGTATGTGTAGAACCGTTATTGAACGGACGCCTGGCGGGAGAATTGATGGGGAAGTTCGTGCCGCCGGGCTCCAAAGTGGCCGTAATTGCTGGCATGTTGAGCGCTGTAGATCACCGGCAGAAAACCGCGGGGTTTTCCGACGCGTTTCCGCGCCACTGCCCGGGGGGCGAAATCGTCAGCGTTGTAGAAGGACACGAAGACGAAGACGAAAGTTTTCAGAAGACATTTGATCTCCTGGGTCAGGTTCCAAGTCTTGCCGGACTCTACGTGAATACGGTGAATTGTCTTCCTGTGTGCCGAGCCCTCGGCGCGCGAGGGCTTGCCGGAAGAACCAAGCTGATCACCACGGATCTTTTCGCAGAAATGTCTCCCTACTTTGAGAAAGGAACCATCACGGCTTCCATTTATCAGCAGCCACACCGACAGGGCCAGATGGCGGTTCGGCTGATGGCAGATAATTTGACGGGCAGAGTGCCTTTGCCGCCGACGGTTCATCTTAGCCCCGGGGTGGTGATGTCGTCGAACCTGCATCTTTTCCGAGAGATCAGGCTGGCGGGCGTGAAGTTCGACGACTCCGTCATCGGATCTCCGAATCGCGCCCGGGCGGGGAACAAGTTTCATCTCCGCGGCAAGACTGAAGCAGTCGGTTAGCCTTCCAAATCAAGAAGTTCGTCCTACAGAGCCCGACGACCATATGGACGTTTCTGGGCCACAACCCTCCGCCCCGGGTCTGAGCGGATTCAAGCTTTCGATATTAGGGATTTGAGATTTTTCTTGACAAACACTATCGAAAGAAGGTACAAGCTGCTCGGTATCGTTAACGTTAACGCTTGGGGCGCAAACGCCAGAGGGATGTGGACCATGAAGTCTCGCTCGTCTGAATGTGTCGGGAGCGTCGTTCTTGCCGCGAAAGGCTACGGTGGACGTGTCGCGGTGCTTTGCGTGCTCTTCCTGGGCTTGTCATTCCACGCCTTCGGCCAGGAGGCAACCATCCTTGGAACAGTGACCGATCCTTCAGGGTCGGTTGTTCCAAATGTCAGGGTTACGATCACTCACACAGAAACCGGCGAGTCCCGCACCAGCACTACGAATGATACTGGCCAATACGTAGCGCCGGGTCTGCCGATTGGTCACTACAACGTGAGCGCCAAAGCGACAGGATTCGGCATGGCTGACAGAAATGGCGTGACGGTGAACGTCAACGATCGAACCCGTATCGACTTCGTTCTGAAGGTTGGCACAACGCAGGAGAACGTGACGGTGGAAGCGAATGCCGTGCAGGTGCAGGCGGATTCGAGCGAAGTGAGCAGCGTGATCAACGGACAGCAGGTGTCGGAACTGGGCGTCAATGGCCGAAGCGTGTATTCACTCTATGCACTTACCCCCGGTGCTTCCAGTGTTCAGGGCGACCTGGTGATTCCTACTCCGGTTAGCGGCGACAGCAATGTGAGCATCAATGGTCAGAGAGCCGGGCACAACCTGCAACTTCTCGATGGCGGGGAAAATCTTGACCGCGGAGGCAGCAGTGCCAGTGTGATGCCTTCGATGGACGCGATCGCCGAGTTCCGCGACCTGACTTCGAACTACAGCGCAGAGTATGGACTTTCCGGAGCCGCAACGATCACGACTGTGGTGAAGTCGGGAACTCGGACCTTCCATGCTTCGGCGTGGGAGTTCGACCGTAACGACGCATTCGATGCGCGCAACTACTTCAATCCCGCGCCCGCCAAAGTTGCTGAATTGCGGTTCAACGTTTACGGCTTCAATGCGGGTGGGCAGGTTCCTCTGTTCAAGGCCCGTCCAACTTTCTTCTTCTACAATATGGAATGGCGCAGCCTGGTTCAGGGAGGGCTGACCAATCAAACCGTTCCCTTGACGAGCGAGTATGGCGGTGTGTTTCCGGCGACGGGCGCCGATGCGGTCACCATTAATGTTCCCAGTAATGTCCTTAACCTTGGAGCAAACTGCCCCGGTGGGGTTCCTCCCGCTGGAATCGTGGCTGGAAAGCCCTTCCCCAATAACACCATTCCCACGTGTATGCTCGATCCCAACGCGCAGGCGCTCTTGAAGGCCGGAATTTTTCCGGGGCAGACGACAGTTACTTCCACGAATACCAAGGGCACCGGCCAATTCATCGGCGGTAACAATTCGCCGACCAATGTCCGCGAAGAAATCGCCCGTATCGATCACCAGTTCACCGACAAGTTTTCAGTGTTCGGACACTGGGTTTCCGAGCAGGTTTCGCAGACTTACGGGACTACGCAGTGGAGCGGCGACAACGTTCCCACAGTCAGCGATGTTTTCGGAAATCCTTCGTACAGCGCCGTGATTCATACCACCTACGCGGTCAGCCCAACGCTGCTGAATGAAGCCGCTTTTAATTACAACGGAAATCGCATTAACATCATTCCGCAAGGAGTTTTCGCCGCGCCATCGGGATTTACATTTAACCGACTTTTTACCGGCCCCAACGCGGACAATCGCATTCCATCCATCAATCTAAACGGCAGTACCGGAACCGACTTCACTTCGAACTGGACGCCCTGGACGAACGCGGCCAATGACTACCAGCTTCGCGATGACGTGTCGTGGACGAAGGGAGCGCACCAGGTTAAATTCGGATTTAGCTGGGCGCTCTACAAGAAGGTGCAGGATTACTTTGCCAACACGCAAGGCAATTTCAACTTCAACGGAAATTTCACGGGTAACGATTTTGCGGATTTTCTGCTCGGGGATGCCCAGCAATATGAAGAAGACGCGGTGAAATCCAGCGGCCACTGGAACAACATTTCTCTCGCTGCTTACGTCCAGGACAACTGGCGTGTCAATCATCGATTGACTTTGAATCTTGGCTTGCGCTGGGATGGTGCGCCGCACACCTATGAAGCGAATCAACAGTCGGCCAATTTCTATCCCAACCTTTATAACCCTGCGAATGCGGCTACATTCGATACCGCCGGCAATATCTGCAGCAGTGCGGCTGACCCCGGTTGCGCAGCCGCAAGTCCGGGCTTGGGAACC
>JBAVUV010000011.1:0-27845 GCA_049696955.1 Candidatus Sulfotelmatobacter sp.
GCGCTGGCCCGCGCTCTCATAAACCGGCCGCAACTCCTACTTGCCGACGAGCCTACAGGCAATCTCGACAGCCGTACCGGAACAGAAATCATGAATATGGTTCGCGACTTCAATCAGCAACTGGGGATGACTGTCGTGATGGTCACGCACGAGCGAGCCTTGGCGGAACGTTACGCACAGCGTCTCATCTTCTTAGCAGATGGAAAACTGGTGGCCGAAGAAATTCCAGTTGTGTCCGGTGAGGCGCGCATATGAAATTGCCCGACCTGGCCGACCTGGCCCTGCGCAACTTGCGTGAATCTGTTCTGCGAAACTCGCTGACCACCATCGGCATCTCGGTGGGCGTGGCTTCTTTAGTCGCGATGCTGTCTCTGGGGATCGGCCTGCAGCAACTGGCCTCGCGCCGCCTGATGAAGTCCGGCTTGTTCGATACTGTTGTAGTTACCTCCAGACGCGACCTGCGCAACTTCGGCCACAACGAAGATCACAACGGACCTGCACCCGGCGAAAGTCGCATCCTGGACGAATCCACACGCCTCGAAATCGAGCACCTGCCGAATGTTCTCGAAGCTTACCCTGACATCCGCTTCATTACCGAGCTGCGCTACGAAGACAAGCCGCACCTGACAATGATCGCCGCTCTGCCTTCTTCCGCAAAATCTAATGACGCCTTCGATGCGCTGCAAGGTCACTTCTTCTCGTCAGACATGGCACCCGAAGCGGTCATTCAAAAAACATTCGCAGAGGAACTGCTTGGGAAAACTCCCAAGAGCGGAGTCGACGAAACTAACGTCGCGCAACTGGCTGCTCCGCTTCTGGGCAAGGAGTTGACCATGCGCTACGCGCAGCGCGAGGCAGCGCAGGATAACGCTTCAACTTCAGATGGTAAAAAAACTACCGACGGCCAAGCCCCGTCCGATGCTGCCTATTCCGTTGTCTCGCGGGAAGTGAAACTCAAAATAGTCGGCGTCGCCGACCTCGATCCGGAGAGCATGCGTGGTCCAACTCGCGCGCGAGTTTTTGTCCCGCTCAAACTTGCCGAGAGTCTACACGTGATGCAGCCCACGGATCTGAGAGAAGTTTCGCGCGCCGCGGAAAACCAGCCGTCTTATTCTTCCGTCAATGTACGAGTAAAAAATCCTGGGCAGATACGAAATGTCGAGGACGCAATCAAGAAGATGGGCTTCAACACCTTCTCCATCCTCGACGCGACCCGAAGTCTGCAGCAATTCTTCGCCGTGCTCGACGTTTTCTTGGGAATCTTCGGCAGTCTTGCCCTCGCCGTCGCTTCCATCGGAATCGTAAACACATTGGTGATGGCCATCCTCGAGCGCCGTCGCGAGATTGGAATTATGAAGGCCATCGGCGCCAGCGACGGCGACGTGAAGAAACTTTTCTTCGCAGAAGCCGGCGCCATGGGTATTCTCGGCGGCATTGTCGGCGTCGTCCTGGGCTGGGCGATCGGACAAGTCATCAACTTGGGTACGAACATCTATCTCAAGCGTCAGTCTCTTCCCCCCGAGCATTTCTGGGCGGTGCCGTGGTGGTTGGTTGCATTTGCCCTCGTGTTTGCTTTCGCCGTCAGTCTGATCTCTGGCCTGTATCCGGCCGGACGCGCCGCGCGCCTGGACCCCGTGCAAGCCCTGCGCTACGAGTAAACTGAATCGATGCGCAGCAGTCTTCGATTTTTTATTATTTTCGCGGGTCTCATTGTTTCGTTATCAGTTCACGCTCAAAGCCGCATCGAATGCGACGTCCTGCACAGCCGGATTCTCAAGTACCCAGTCCACTATTGCGTCTACCTTCCCGCCAGCTACGACTCCAGCGCACAGAAAAATCCTCCGCAACACTACCCGGTGCTTTACTTCCTGCACGGTTTGGGCGACAACGAGAAAACGCTTTTCAACAGCGGTGGCTGGACGATGCTCGACGATCTCCGCCAGCACCATCAGCTGGGCGATTTTCTCATCGTGGCTCCCGAAGGCAGAAAGAGTTTCTACATCAACTCCGCCGACGGCTCCGTTCGCTACAGCGATTTGTTTCTGCAGGAGTTCATCCCCCTCATCGAAAAGAAGTACCGCATCGGCAAAGGCCGCAGCAATCGAGCAATCACCGGAATCTCGATGGGTGGATACGGTGCGCTGCGCTTCGCCTTTAGCCATCCTGAAATGTTTTCCGCCGTCAGCGCGCAAAGCGCCGCGCTGATTACCGAGTCGCCCCGGGAGCTTGATCTCGCAGCCAGATCAGGCGCTCCTCTAGGAAAAGTACTCGCTGATGTCTTTGGAGATCCGATCGATGTTCCTCACTGGAACGCCAATAATCCATTTGCTCTCGCCCGGAAGAATGCCGCCGCTCTGAAGAAACTCGCCATCTATTTCAATTGCGGCCAGGATGACAACTACGGTTTCGAAAAGGGCGCCGCCGCCCTGCACGAGGAACTACAGAAGCTGGGCGTGAAGCATGAGTACCATCTGTACCCCGGCGACCACACCTTCACCTATTTTATGGCCCACTTCACCGAGGTCATGGAATTTCATTCCCGCGCCTTCGGCCTGACTCACTAGCCTTGTTACTTGATTCGCGCGGTTCGCAGGGCAAAATGGTGGAGTGTAAACTAGACCTGCAGCATCCGGAGAGGTGGCCGAGTGGTTGATGGCTCCGGTCTTGAAAACCGGCATACCCGAAAGGGTATCGGGGGTTCGAATCCCTCCCTCTCCGCCAGTTCCACAATCCACCGGCTTTACGAATTATTTCTCTACGGTTTGTCCTACCGGGACATAATCGACTCCTATACTTCACTCCTGGATAGAACGTTATTGACCGACGAGCCTCGGAGTCCGACCATGGGATAGGGGAGCGATGTAGCGCAATCCGTGTGGGATAGGCGAACCGCAGTTTTGGAGGCAGCCAGAGAACTGTTTTCTGTGGCATATCAGTAAGAATTGTTGGGCATGAAGTGATTGCACTTGACTGCATTCTGAATTCGCGGCGGAAAGAATACATCCTCATTGATCATGCCGGATTCATCCGGCCATCGGGCGAATTTCTCATGATCATCTGTGGCAACCTAATCTGCGAAGCAACCTGAAAACAGCGACCCATAACGGAGGTTGTGATCACAGCCGATGACCAGGAAGAAGGGCGCTGCTGGCTGGGCGTTGATCTGGGGACCCAGAGCGTTCGCGTTGTTGCCGTATCCCGCACCGGCCTTCTCGTGGGGCGCGGCTCCCATCCGCTCACCAGCCAACTCGACGGTGTGCGGCGCGAGCAGGACCCAGAGGAGTGGTGGCGTGCTACAGTCTCTGCCTGCCGCGCAGCCGTGGCCGGCTTGCCGCGTTCGTCGATTCAGAGCATGGCGGTGGCTGGTACTTCCGGCACTGTTCTTCTCGTCGACCGGTCCGGCAAACCGCTGACCCCAGCTCTCATGTATGACGATTCGCGCGCCGTGAACGAATCGCGCTTGGTGAATGCAGCTGGCGCCTCGACTTGGGCTTCACTCGGATATCGCATGCAGCCCTCGTGGGGACTGCCCAAGCTCCTCTGGCTACTGCATGAGCATCGCGGCTCTCTCACTTCTGCGCGTCTGGCTCACCAGGCCGACTTCATCAATTGCCGCCTCGCCGGACATGACGTTGGATCAGACTCAAGCAACTCCCTCAAGACCGGCTACGATCTGATCCGTGAGACTTGGCCGCGTGAAGTTCTTGAGACTCTCGACGTTCCTGAACACATCATGCCTGCGGTCGCGCGCCCGGGAAGCCAAATCGGAACAGTCTGCCCAGAGGCTGCGGCCTTGACCGGCATCCCCGCCGGAACTCCAATCATCGCAGGAATGACGGATGGATGCGCCGCGCAGATTGCCGCCGGAGCACTGCGTGTTGGTAGTTGGAACTCGGTGCTGGGAACTACGCTCGTCCTCAAAGGCGTCACGTCAGAGTTGATCCACGACCCTGCGGGAATCGTTTACTCGCACCGCTCTCCTGCTGGAAACTGGCTGCCTGGGGGCGCGTCCAGCACGGGAGCTGGAATTCTTGCGCAACAATTTCCTGGACGCGATCTCGACGCGTTAAGCGCACAAGCCGCGGAGCGGGAACCCGCTAGCGTGGTTACGTATCCGCTGGTCTCACGCGGTGAGCGCTTTCCTTTCACTGCGCCCGATGCGGAGGGATTTGTGTTGGGCACTCCTATCGACGAGGTTGATCTTTATGCTGCTCTGCTGCAGGGAGTGGCATTCGTAGAGCGGCTGTGCTTCGATTCCCTCGACCAGCTGGGTGCTCCCATCGCTGGCGACTTGACCTTCACCGGTGGCGCAACGCGCAGCCGTTACTGGTGCCAACTTCGTAGCGATATCCTCGGGCGGCCCGTTCGCCTGCCGGAAAATGCAGAGCCGGCGTTGGGCATGGCCATTCTTGCGGCTGCCAATTCCGAGGAGCGAAGCATTGCCGATGTCGCCCATGAAATGATACGTATTCGCGAAGTGTTGACTCCCCGGCCAAACCGCACCGCGCTCTTTCACGAACCATATTTGCGCCTGGTGGAAGAACTGTCGCGACGTGGCTGGATCCCACCTTCGCTTCGCGAACATGCGGAAAAGAGGACTCACTAGAGTGACCCGGCTTGCGCTCGTTCGCCACGGTGAAACGATTTGGAACGCGGAGAATCGTCACGCGGGCAGCACCGATGTCCCGCTCAGCCCCCGGGGCCGGGAACAGGCGGAACGACTTGCGAAATGGGCGTCCTCCGCAGATCTCGCCGCCATCTGGGTGTCGCCATTGCTTCGAGCTCGAGGGACGGCGGCGCCGGTAGAACGGGTGAGCGGTCTCACGGCGCACGTCGATTCCCGCCTCCGGGAGATTCACTTCGGTCGAGGCGAAGGCTTGACTTATGCGGAAATGAAGCAATCCTTTCCGCAAGCTTTCGCAGCCTTTGAATCTGATCCTGTCGCCCATTACCTGCCCGGCGGTGAGGATCCGCGGGATGGCGCGCAGCGCGCCGTCGAATGCTTCCAGGAGATCCAGATGTCGCATCCGCGCGCTCGCGTTCTGGTTGTTACGCACAGCACGCTGATCCGCGTTGCACTTTGTCAACTGCTCGGCGTGCCCCTGTCGAACTACCGAACCGCGTTCCCTACGATCGCCAATGGGGCGCTGAGCGAGATTCTCCTCCAAGAAGGGCGGGCCTCTCTTTTGCAGGTCAACTCGCCACTGGAATCTGATCTGGCCGGGCGCGAGGGCGAGGAAGCAAACGGTCCGCTTTAGCGCCAGGTAAAGCCGCAGCAGTGGCGATGCGGTAAAATACGCGCCTGGCGCGGGATCTTTGGGTGTTGAGACTCCGAGCGCACTATTCATGACGCGGATCATTCTTATCGGGGCGGGGCGTGGCGGACGATCGCTGCTGGAGCTATTCCATAGGGATCCAAGTGTCGAAATTGTGGGAGTAGCGGACAAGGATGAAGGCGCACCCGGCATCGTCCTCGCCCGAGAATTCGGCGTGCCTGTAGCTGCGAATTACAGAAAGTTCCTGAAAGCGGACACGGCCGACCTCATCATCAATGTGACGGGCGATCCGTACGTCGGCCAGGAAGTTTACCGCTTGCGGCCTCATGGAACGGAGGTGGTTGGCGGCAAGACAGCGCGCTTCATCTCCGCGTTTGCCAGGGACAGGAATCCAGCCGAGGATTTCCAGGATCAGTACCAGCTTGCCCTGCGCGAACTTGAAGCGCGCGAGGAAGGCGAGTTTATCATCGGCAACAACCTGAAGATGAAGGAAATCTCGGGACTGATTTCCAAGGTTGCGCCCACGCCCACAACCGTATTGATCCGCGGCGAGAGCGGAACCGGGAAAGAATTGGTCGCGCGGGCCATCCATCGCAACAGCACGCGCAGCCAGCATCCACTGGTCACGCTGAACTGCACGGCATTGTCTCCGGCCCTGCTGGAAAGCGAACTCTTCGGCTACAAGCGAGGCGCTTTTACAGGCGCTTATAACGACAGTAAAGGACTGTTTGAAAAAGCCGAGGGCGGCACAATGTTCCTCGATGAAATTGGCGATATGTCGCTGGAGATTCAGGCCAAGTTTTTGCGCACCCTGCAAACCGGGGAGATTCGCGCCGTGGGCGATATGCGGACGCGAAAAGTTTCGGTGAGAATTGTCGCCGCCACCAACCGGAATCTGGAGACTGCCATCCGCGACGGCTTGTTCCGCGAAGACTTGCTTTACCGGATCAATACCTTCTCCATCACCCTGCCGCCACTGCGCGAGCGGATTGAGGATATCTCTTTCCTGGCGGAGTATTTCTTGCTGCGCGCACGAGCCAAGGTCAACAAGAAAGTCGAGAGCATCGCTCCGCAAGCGCTCGCGCTGTTGAAGGGTTATTCATGGCCAGGTAATCTTCGCGAACTGGAAAACATTATTGAACGAGCTGTTGTTTTGACGTCGTCCTCGGTTGTGGAGGCGGAACACCTTCCGCTTCATGTTCAGGATGTAGTTTCGTTCCAGTCGCAGATGGGATTCATGCCGAGCAAAGCTAGTGCAATCGAGAAGTTTGAACGAGAAGCGTTGTCTACTTATTTGGTCAAAGCTGGTGGAAATATCTCCAAAGCTGCGGCGCTGGCCAAAGTGCCACGCCGCACCTTTCATCGCCTACTGAGAAAGCACAAAATTTCGAACCGCTCCAGCAGCTCGCGGGAATGAGACATAGTTGTCACACATATGTGACAATTATGACCATATCTAAATTCCTCCGCTAATCTGCTTATAATCCTTCAGATATAGGTTTCCCAGCTTTTTCGCAGGTGAGACAATGATGTCACACCAAGAGTATCCACGGCTAGACGCCGCCTTCGATTCCCCTGCTTCGGCAGTTGCCCAACTTAAACAAATCACAGACAGTTAGTGGTTAATCCACCCCACTTCATAAACTCCGAGTGGCATTGGAATGGGAATTGCCTTAACTGATTATGCGGTGACGACGGTTGGCTAACCAACCGGAAGTCCAAACTTAGTCGTAAGCAGAAAGAGCATGGGCGCAGCTGGGTCAACCAGCCTGGCTGCGGTGTGCCCTCCCCAATCATTGCGGTCGGTTTGTAAATACTCGTCATCAGATCCGTCGCTTCACTAAATAACGTCTCGCGGTTGTGTGATGACTGCGCCAACGTCGCTGACTTTCAGCGATTCTTTCAGGAGACACAAATGGCAGGTAATAATAATTCGGGCAAAAAGAAGAGCCGATGGGCCGCAGGCATTACACCTTACGCGGAAATGGGCTACTACGACGCCGATTACGAGCCGAAGGCAACCGACATTCTGTGCGCTTTCCGGTTGGTGCCGCAAGCAGGCGTCGATCCCATCGAGGCCTCAGCAGCGGTGGCCGGAGAGTCGTCCACGGCAACCTGGACAGTGGTGTGGACTGACCGCCTGACGCCCTACGAGAATTATCAGGCGAAGTGTTACCGAGTCGATCCCGTGCCCGGCACGGATCAATACATCGCCTACATCGCTTATGATATCGATCTTTTCGAAGAGGGCTCGATTGCTAATCTTACTTCTTCGATTATCGGCAATGTCTTCGGCTTCAAAGCGCTGAAGTCTCTTCGCCTGGAAGACATGCGAATTCCCCCGCACTATGCGAAAACATTTCAGGGCCCGGCGCACGGCATCGTAATGGAACGCGAGTACCTGAATAAATTCGGGCGTCCCTTGCTGGGCGCTACGGTGAAACCGAAGCTTGGCCTTTCCGCCCGCAATTACGGGCGCGTGGTCTACGAGGCACTTCGTGGTGGACTCGATTTCACGAAAGACGACGAGAACATCAACAGCCAGCCGTTCATGCGATGGCGTGACCGTTTTCTGTTTTGCATGGAGGCTGTGAACCGGGCTACGGCCGCGGCCGGCGAGATCAAGGGACATTACATGAATGTCACCGCCGGAACCATGGAGGAGATGTACGAACGCGCCGATTTCGCCAAAGATATCGGGACGGTGATTGTGATGATCGACCTGACGGTCGGTTATACGGCGATTCAGTCGATGGCGAAGTGGGCGCGCCGCAATAGTGTGATTCTGCACTTGCACCGGGCGGGTCACGGAACGTACACGCGGCAGAAGACGCACGGCGTGAATTTCCGGGTGATCGCCAAATGGATGCGCCTGGCAGGAGTAGACCACATTCATGCCGGCACCGTGGTCGGAAAGCTGGAAGGCGATCCTAACGCAATCCGCGGCTACTACACTACATTGCGTTGCACTAAAGTCGATGCCGATCCGTCGCAGGGACTTTATTTCGAGCAAGACTGGGCGTCGCTGCCGGCGGTGATGCCGGTTGCTTCCGGCGGCATCCACGCGGGACAAATGCATCAGTTGCTGCACCTGCTGGGCGAAGATGTGGTGCTGCAGTTCGGTGGCGGAACGATTGGCCATCCCGATGGAATCGCTCAAGGCGCCACCGCGAATCGCGTGGCTACGGAAGTGATGATTCAGGCGCGCAACGAAGGCCGCGATTTCATAAACGAGGGGCCGGAGATTCTGAACAAGGCGGCCCGCTGGTCTCCGGAACTGCGCAAGGCTCTGGATATCTGGAAGGACGTCAGTTTCGACTTTGAGTCAACCGACGTGCCTGACGCGGTGGGCACGGTCACAGTGGCGTAGGCTGTATTTTGAATGGGAGAAGAAATCATGCGAATCACACAAGGAACGTTTTCTTATTTGCCCGACTTCACGGAAGAGCAGATCGAAGCGCAGGTGCGGTACTGCTTCAATAATGGCTGGGCGTTCTCGATTGAGCATACCGACGATCCTCACCCGCGAAACTCGTACTGGGAAATGTGGGGGCTTCCGATGTTTGACTTGCACGATCTGAACGAAGCGATGGAACAAATCGACGAATGCCGAAAGGCTTTTCCAGATCACTACATCAAGCTCAACGGCTATGACCGCACCAAGGGCAAGCAAACCACGATGTTGAGCTTCATTGTGCAACGGCCCGAAAATGAACCTGGATTTTCTCTGGAACGCACCGAGACGCAGGACCGCCGCATTCAGTACACCATTCGATCAAGGAGCCAATCGGCGAACTAACGCCTGAGGACTCTCATGCAAGAACTGGACACAGATTCCGTAGTGGATGCGGCGCCTGCTCGCGAGCCGGGGGAGACCCTGGTAGACATCGGCGCGGCGCATCGGGATTCCAACCTCGACGAAATGCTGGATGAGCTTGATCGGGAACTGGTTGGTCTTAAGCCGGTGAAGGCTTACATCCGGCGCGTGGCGGCGCTTTTGCTGGTGTCTCGATTGCGGGAAAAGCATGGGCTCTCGACCGAGCGCCCTACTTTGCACATGTCTTTTACCGGTCACCCTGGCACCGGAAAGACGACAGTCGCGATGCGCATGGCGAAGATACTGCACCATCTCGGCTACCTGCGCCGCGGTCATCTGGTGGTTGCGACCCGCGACGACCTGGTAGGACAATACGTTGGCCACACTGCGCCTAAGACGAAAGAGATTTTGAAAAAGGCAATGGGAGGCGTGCTGTTTATCGACGAGGCATATTACCTCTATCGACCCGAGAATGAACGCGACTACGGTCAGGAAGCGGTCGAGATGCTGCTGCAGGCGATGGAAAATCAGCGCGAAGATTTGGTTGTGATTCTTGCCGGTTATCAAGACCGGATGGCTACCTTCTTTCAGTACAATCCTGGATTTCGCTCCCGGATCGCGCACCACATCAGCTTTCCCAATTACACGTTGGAGGAGCTGACGACGATCGCCGAACTGATGCTGCACCAGCAGAATTATAGTTTTGACGACGAGTCACGAGCGGCGTTTGCCGAATATCTTGCGTTGCGGATTAAGCAAACCCAATTTGCGAACGCCCGCAGCGTGCGCAACGCCCTCGACCGGATAAGACTGCGTCAAGCCAGCCGGCTGGTCGAAAACGGCGGATGCATCGGCAAAGAGCAGTTGGTTCGCATCGCCGCGTCGGACGTGCGCCAAAGCCGGGTTTTTCAAGGCGGGCTGGATGAAGGCGCCGAAGCGAAGAGCGTAACCGGCGCGAAACCCGCGCGGGGCAAGGAGGAAGGATGAAAGGAAGACCAATCCTGCTAGGCATCGTGGGAGATAGCGCCGCCGGCAAAACGACCCTAACCCGCGGATTGACCCGGCTGCTTGGTCCGGAACGTGTGACCCACGTGTGCGCGGATGACTATCACAAATACGATCGCGCAGAGCGAGCGCGTCTCAATATCACCGCGCTGCATCCCGACTGCAACTTTCTTGACATCCTCGAGTTGCACCTGGAGCGGGCACACTATGGGCAATCCATGCTCAAGCCGGTATATGACCACAGCACAGGCTCACTGGTGCGGCCCGAATATGTGGAGCCGCGCGAGTTTGTGATTGTCGAGGGATTGCTGGGATTTCACGCGCCTGCGATGCGCCAATTCTATGATGTCAAAGTCTTTCTCGATCCTCCGGAAGACATGCGGCGCCTCTGGAAGATCAAGCGGGATACGTCAAAGCGTGGCTATGCTCCGGAACAAGTGTTGGAGGAGTTGGAGAGGCGAGAACCGGATTCGCGGGACTTCATCCGCCCGCAGCGGGAATTCGCCGATATCGTCGTGCGCTTCCATCCCGAAAGCGGCACAGGATCCGATCAGGCGGACGGGCATTTGAATGTTCATCTTGTCTTGCGCCCTAGCATTCCGCATCCCGACCTCACTTATCTGGTGAATGGTAAGAACGGCCAGCCTGCGGGCATTCGCCTTGAATTGGGGCGTGACTGCGGACGGCCGGTGGAGTTTCTCGAAGTGGACGGCAACGTGAGCCGCGAACATGCTGCCCAATTGGAACAAGCAATCTGGAAGCATCTTCCCGATCTGCGGCCGTTGCCTGCCGATCAGTTCGGCGATTACAACGACGGCAGCGAAGTCCGGCACAGCGATCCGTTAGCCCTCACGCAACTACTCATCACCTATCACTTGCTGCGCGCTTACAGCAAGGACAGCCCCATGCCGTTCGCGCGTCCGGTTGCCGCCCTGAGTCGACTGAGATCAGTTCCGGACGAAACCCCTGCGGAGGTAGTCACCAAAGCGTAAGCCTCACACGTGCTAGCGCTGGCCCGGAACGAAGTGGCGGACCAGTACATATGAGCCCGTCCGCTGCGCTGCTCACCCGACCAGTCGGAGGTAACAGGCGAGGGGTGCCAAGCGTTTCCTGAGCGTACTGCTTCCTTGCACTCCGAAGAGCGCGCCATTTCGCTCTCGTTGAAACCGTGGCAATCCAACCACGCCTCGCTCGCAATCGGTATTCAGGTCCGGAACTCTACAGGCCGCCCGAGAATCCCACCACCCGTACTGTCACCCCCTCCACCACCGCAAACCGCCCAGCGAGAAAACTCCGAGGAATAGAAGCCACCAGCACTGAGGAAAACAGAGTGCTTTGACTCGTCGGCTTCCGGATACAGGCGGATTGGCAGAGGATGGACGCATCAGGATTTTACGTGGGTGGCTATTTTGTTATAGTGGCTATCACAATTTGCGACCTTTCGTGATGCATGGAGGAAAGATTGCCAATGGCTAGTGCGCTCGTGAAGGCGGCAGAAGAAGTTGAAGAGCAGAATGAGATCGGGCTCCGGCAGCGGAAAAAGGCGCGCTTGCGGCAGCAGATTATCGACACCAGCATTCGGCTGTTTCGCAAGCACGGATACGAGGAAACCCGCATCGACGATATCGTGCAAGTGCTCGAAATCAGCCAGCCCACTTTCTTTCGCTATTTTCCCAGTAAGGACGCGGTTCTACGCGTGGTGGGAGAACGCGGATATGCGTGCATTTGCGATCGATTACGCTCGGAACTTTCGAGCAAAGCAGACACGGCCGAGCGTCTACGGCGGCTCTATGTCACGATGGCGCGGGAGGTGGAAAACGACAGAAAACTTTGGCAGGCGGTAATCTTGTCTGGTGCGATGGATCCTGTGCGGTCCGCAGAATTGAGGGACCATGAGGAGGCTGCTGCCAGCTTGCTGCGAGAAATCCTGACGCAAGGCCAGAAGCACGGCGACGTGACGCGCGCATTTCCGGTTGTGCACTTGGCAGAGTTCATGGAAGGGCTCTACAACACAGTCGTAAGGCAATGGGCGGTGGATCTGACCGGGCCCCACAAACTTACCGATCGGGTGCGCAGCGCCGTGGAATTTTTCTTGCGCGGCATCCGGGCGTAGAAATTCTCCCCGATCGCAGCCGCACACCGGAAAGGAAGCGCGATGAAGGCCGCCGTTCTGCATGCGTTCAAAACGCCTTTGGTGGTGGAAGATGTCGCTCGTCCCGAACCTGCTGCGGACGAGGTTTTGATCGAAGTGGAAGTTTGCGGTGTGTGCCATTCCGATCTCCACGTGGCTGAGGGTGACTGGAAACAATTCGCTGGCATCGTGAAGAAACCGCTAATCCTGGGGCACGAAATTGTAGGACGAGTGGTTGAGCTTGGCTCGGAGGTTCGAAGTCTGGAAGTGGGAGCCCGAGTTGGGGTCCCGTGGGTACATTGGACGTGCGGGCAATGTGAGTTCTGCCGGGAAGGCAATGAGAACCTGTGCGTGCGGCAGCGAATTACGGGCGTCACGGTGGATGGCGGATACGCGGAATTTGTGAAGGCTCCAGCCAGCCACGTGATCTGGATTCCTGACGCGCTTTCCTCCGAACAGGCCGCGCCGCTTCTGTGCGCGGGCGTCACGGTTCATCGCGCCCTGAAGCAAGCTTGCATTCGAACGGGGCAGCGCCTGGCCGTTTTTGGAGTCGGAGGACTCGGACACCTTGCCATCCAGATTGGATTGGCCGCGGGCGCTGAGGTGACGGCGATCGACGTTGCCGAAGAAAAGCTGGCTCTGGCTAAATCTCTGGGTGCCACTCGCGCGCTGAACGCAGCGAAGAGCGACGTGGTCAAAGAGTTGCGCCGCTCCGGCGGAGTGCACATTGCGCTGGTAACGTCAGCTGCAAAATCGGCGTACGACATGGCCTTCTATTGCGTACGACCGACGGGGACGCTGTTGGTGGTGGGATTGCCTGCCAGTGAACTCTCATTTCCGCCAATCCTTATGGCGGCCGGAGAAATCCAGATCAAGGCTTCTGCCGTGGGCACGCGGAAAGACCTGGGCGAGATCCTGGCGATGGGAGCTGCCGGAACTGTGCACTGTCAGGTCACCACACGTCCGCTGATCGAAGTCGTTGAAGTTCTCGGGGAACTGAGCCGGGGCGAGATCTCGGGACGGGTGGCGCTCCGCTTCCACGATTAGCCATGTTCCGGCAGCAGAGGCGCATCAATCACCTATCCTTAAACGTCGCCGAAGCCCGATTGACGTTAGTAACTATAATATGTTATTAACTATCACTTTTATCGGGCAATCCGCGCAAGAGAGGCCTTCTAAGTGAACGCGAAACAGCTCTTCGATCTGACCGGACGTGTGGCCATTGTTTCCGGCGGTTCGATGGGACTTGGCCGGCAGATGGCGGAGGGCCTGGCTGAAATGGGGGCAACCCTCGTGCTTTGCGCCCGCAAGCAGGAACGCTGCGAAGAAGCGGCGGATCAACTGCGATCCCTGGGCGCACAAGTTCTGGCGTTGGCCTGCGATGTTCAAAATAAGGAAGCGATACAGGCAGTTGTGGACGCGACCCTCGCAACCTTCGGCCGAATCGATATTTTGGTCAACAACGCGGGAGTATCGTGGGGCGCTCCGGTAGAAGCAATGACGCTGGAGCAATGGGATAGAGTCCTCCGCACCAACCTGACCGGCACGTTCCTTTTTTGCCAGGCAGCGGGAAAGCCTATGATCGCGCAACGATCAGGCACGATTATCAATATCGCCTCGGTGGCGGGACTGGGTGGATCTTCTGCCGAAGTGCAAGCGATCGGGTACCACGCGAGCAAAGGTGGCGTGATTGCGTTCACCAAGGATCTGGCGTGTAAGTGGGCGGCGCACAACATCCGGGTAAATGCGATCGCCCCAGGATGGTTTCCTACGCATATGTCAGAACGCGTCATCAAGTTGCATGAAGAATCGTTTTTGACGAAGATTCCCCTCAACCGCTTTGGCGGCGATCACGATTTGAAAGGCGCTGCAGTTTTTTTGGCCTCGGAAGCTTCGGCCTATGTAACCGGGCATGTGCTCGCCGTCGATGGAGGCCAGTCGGCCTGGTAAGAGGAAACTCTTATGAATATTCCGCTGACTCCAGTACGCTTCCTCCGCTACTCGGAACAGCAGTTTCCGCGCAAGACAGCGGTTGTGTGCCAGGAACACCGTTTCACTTATGCGGAATTTGGCGATCGTGTGGGACGCTTAGCGGGTGCGTTGCGCGATGCTGGTGTCAAGCCCGGTGACCGCGTGGCATTTCTCAGTTTGAACTGCCACAGACTGCTTGAAGCCTACTACGGAGTTGTTGAAGCCGGCGGCATTTTGCTTCCACTCAATATCCGTCTGGCCGCGCCGGAACTCGCCTACATTTTGAACCATTCGGGTGCGACGGTGCTGTTCCTGGAACAGGAGTTCGTCGGTCTGGTGGATTCGTTTCGCCGCGATCTGCGAACCGTGCGCTCCTTCTATCAGCTCGCGGGAACGCCGCAGGCGGACTGGCTCTCCGATCAAACTTACGAGCAGATGCTGGCCTCGGCCGCGCCCTTCCGCGAAGAACTCATGGCGTTTGACGAAAATTCCGTAGCCGAGATTTTTTACACCAGCGGAACCAGCGCGAGCCCGAAGGGCGTGATGCTCACGCATCGCAATGTTTATCTGCACGCCATGAATCTCGCGGTCTATCACCACACCCGCTATGAGGACGTGCTGATGCACACCATTCCTTTATTTCACGCCAACGGTTGGGGAGCGGCTCACACCATCACCTCCGTGGGCGGAACGCACGTTATGCTTCCGCGGTTCGTGCCCGAGGAAGTGTTCCGTCTGGTAGAGCGGGAGCGGGTTAGCGCGTTGAGCCTGGTGCCGATCATGGCCACCGTGTTGGTGAACTGCCCCACGCGTTCCAAGTACGACCTGAGCAGCGTGCAGTGGTCGGTGATCGGCGGCGCTGCATCTTCTCCGACATTGATCCGCGAGGTCGAGACGAGATTGGGATTCAAGTGTTTTTCCGGATACGGGCTGACGGAGTGCTCGCCGTCGTTAGCCACCGCCGAACTTAAGCCAGAGATGGAATGCACTCCGGAGGAGCGGCATGTGATGCAAGCCATGACCGGCTATGCCTATCCGGGGCATGAGCTTCGCGTGGTCGACGACGAAGACAATGACGTGGCGCGCGATGGCTTGACGATGGGAGAAATTATTGCCCGCAGTGATGGCGTGATGGCGGGCTACTGGCAACAGCCTGAAGCTACCGCCGAGGCCATGCGCGGCGGATGGTTTCATACCGGCGATATGGCCGTGGTGGCAGAGAACGGCTACATCCGGATCGTTGATCGCAAGAAAGACATCATCGTGAGCGGCGGAGAAAACATTTCGTCGCTTGAAGTTGAAAAGGTGCTGGTGTCGCATCCTGATGTTTTCGAAGCTGCTGTCATCCCGGTGGCCGATGAGAAATGGAGTGAGGTTCCGATAGCGATCGTGGTGGTGAAGCCGGGACGCAAGCCGGCTGAAACGGAATTGATCGAATTCTGCCGTGCGCGCCTAGCCCACTACAAATGTCCGCAATCGATTGAGTTTTGCGAAACCTTGCCCAGGACAGCGACCGGGAAGGTTCTGAAAAGAGAGTTACGGGCGAAATATCGAGCGAACTCCTCATCTTCACTGACGGGGCAAGAACGAAATTCGGGAGATTAGTCTTGCGAAGGCGACTATGAGCAATCTTGTACGAGTGAACAAAGACGACGATATAGCGGTGATCACTATCGATAATCCGCCGGTCAACGCTCTCGGTCCGGGCGTGCCGCAGGCGATCGAGGCGGCGATCGATGAGATGAATGCTGACCCGGCGATCAGAGCTGCTGTCATAATCGGAGCCGGCCGTACTTTCATTGCCGGCGCTGACATCAAGGAATTTGGCAAGATGACCTCCGGCGCTGCCCCGCGTGGAAACCTGCTGCCGTTTCTCCTTCATATCGAAGACAGCGTCAAGCCAGTGGTGATTGCCATTCACGGGACAGCGTTTGGCGGCGGATTGGAACTGGCAATGGCCGGCCACTACCGCGTTGCTTTACCAACGGCGCAGGTCGGCCAACCGGAAGTGAAGCTCGGAATTATTCCTGGGGCCGCGGGAACGCAGCGACTGCCGCGGCTCGTAGGCATTGCAAAAGCAATCGAGATGTGTGCTGAAGGCAAGCCGGTTTCCGCTCGCGACGCAGCTGCCCTAGGGCTGATCGATCGTTTGATCGACGGAGATATTCTCTCCTCGGCCGTGGCTTTTGCGCGCGAGGTCGCTGGCAAACCTATCCCCAAGACTCGAGAACGAATGGAAAAGCTGGGAACCGCCGCGCAGCATGCCGCAGTTTTTGCCGCAGCGCGCGATACCGCCCGCAAGAAACAACGGGGCATGAAAGCTCCGCTTGCGGCCATTGATGCGGTAGAGGCGGCAACCAGAATGTCATTCGAAGAGGGCTGCCAGGCCGAGCAGAAACTCTTCACCGAGTGTCTTTTCTCCGATCAGTCGAAGGCGCTCATTCACGTTTTCTTCGGAGAACGAGAGGTGGGCAAGATTCCCGATATTTCCAGGGAAACTCCAGTAATTGCGGTGAATCGCGCGGCGGTGGTTGGCTCTGGAACCATGGGGGGCGGTATCGCAATGGTTTTTGCCAACGCGGGCATTCCGGTGCTGCTTAAAGATGTTGATCAGGCGGCGCTCGACGCAGGCATGGGAAAGATCCGGAAGAATTACGCGAGTTCTGTACAGCGTGGTCGTTTCACACAGCGATTCGTAGACGAGCGCTTGCAGTTGATTAAGCCGGTGCTCAGCTATGACGAATTCTCGGATGCAGACATGGTGGTGGAGGCTGTTTTCGAAGGCATGGCCCTGAAGAAAAGCGTCTTTGCGGAATTGGACCGCGTCTGCAAACCGGGAGCGATCCTGGCCAGCAATACCTCGACCCTGAATATTGATGAAATCACCGAGGCCACATCACGGGCAGAAGCGGTGATCGGAACTCACTTCTTCAGTCCAGCCAATGTCATGCGTCTACTGGAAATTGTGCGAGGAAAAAAGTCGGGCAAAGAAGTGATTGCCACTTGCATGCAACTCTCCAAGAAGCTGGGCAAAATCGGCGTGCTGGTGGGGAACTGCCGCGGATTTGTCGGCAACCGCATGTTTGGCCCGTATCGGCGGGAAGCGCAATTTCTTGTAGAAGAGGGAGCGGACGTAGAAGCCGTGGATAAGGCGCTGATCGATTTTGGCAATGCCATGGGTCCGTTGGCAACTGGCGACTTGGCGGGTCTCGATGTGGGCTGGCGTATTCGCAAGGAATACCGGCATCTGGAAAACCCCGGGATCCGTCAGCCGTTCGCGGAAGATCGTCTATGCGAACTGGGCCGCTATGGCCAGAAGACGATGAAAGGGTGGTATCAGTATGACGATAGCCGCCGCGCGAGCGTGGATCCGGAAGTTGCCGCCCTGGTGCGTAAGTGGAGCGCGGAAGCGGAAATTCCACAGCGGCAAATTTCGGCTGAGGAGATTGTCGATCGCTGCATTTATGCGCTGGTGAATGAAGGCGCGCGAATTCTCGAAGAGGGATTCGCTCTGCGCGCCGTTGATATCGACATTATTTATATCAATGGTTACGGATTTCCCGCCTATCGCGGGGGCCCGATGTGGCATGCCGATACCGTAGGGCTGGGCAAGGTTTACCAGCGCATTTGCGAATTCCACCGGCAGCATGGAGAACTCTGGGCCCCTGCTCCCCTGCTACAGCGGCTGGCGGAGTCGGGGAAAACCTTCGCCGAGTTCGACAAGGAGCAAGCCCTGGCCGCTTAGAAGAACGCGTCGAGAGCGGCTTGCGGGAATGATTTGTCGCGCTTCAGAGCGTTAAGCAAAGGCTCAGGGGATCGCATGAGAGAAGCAGTGATCGTAGCGAGTTCGCGAACGGCTCCTGGCGAAGTCGTTTCGCGGCTGGTTCAATGCGCATCCGCATCTCGATGATGACTCATTGCTGACCTGCTGGTGACTGAAAGAGCGGTTATGAATGTAGTTTGCGATCAAGCCGGTGCAATAAGGGCAGGCGAAGAACTCAATCTCACGCGGCTACAGGAATTTCTCTCCGATCACCTTGCTCATGGTGGGCCCATTTCCGTTGAACAGTTCCCGAACGGCCACTCGAATCTCACGTACTGTGTGCGCTTGGGAAGCCGGGAAGTTGTGTTGCGGCGTCCGCCTTTTGGAAGCAAAGTCCGCTCGGCGCATGACATGGCTCGCGAGTATCGCGTGCTGTCGAAGCTGCCGGACGTTTATCCCGCCGCTCCGCAAGCGATCCTCTATTGCGACGATCTGTCAATTCTTGGTGCTCCGTTTTACCTCATGGAGCGGATTCACGGAGTGATCATCCGCCGCGATCCTCCTTCCGGCAGGCCCTTTCCGCCGAAAACGGCTCGGGACTTGAGCGAAGCGTTTCTCGACAACCTCGCGCGCCTGCACCGGGTCGATTACGCGGCAATCGGTTTGACCGATCTGGGCAAACCCCAGGGCTATCTCGAACGGCAGGTCAAGGGATGGATTGAGCGCTATCACAATTCGAAAACACATGACTTGTCCGAGGTTGAAAGCATTTCCGCTTGGCTGATCGAACGAATGCCGGCGAGTCAACAAACGGCTCTGATTCACAACGATTACAAATACGACAATCTCGTGCTCGATCCTGGCGACATCACGAAGATCGTCGGAGTTCTGGACTGGGAGATGAGCACTCTGGGAGATCCGTTGACCGACCTAGGGACAGCGCTGGCGTATTGGTCTGATCCGCGCGATCCTGAGGACCTTCAGGAAATTCGTTCTGCACCAACCACTTCACCGGGAACACTCAGCCGTGCTCAGTTAATCGAACGCTACACCGCGGCAATGGGCATAGGTGACACCGACATGACCTTCTACCTGACGTTTGCACGTTTCAAAGTCGCTGTCATCCTGCAGCAGATTTATTACCGGTACGCCCAGGGATTAACGCAGGACGAGCGATTCGCGGCCCTACCGAAAAGAATTCGAACATTGCTCCGCGCCTCGTGGAATTGCGCGGAATGTGGGGCGACATGAAAGAGCCTTCACCGCGAATAATACCGCACCAGCCACTCCGCGATGCAGCAAGGTTTGGCGGAGGACTCGGTCTCGATATGGATCAAGAAGATTGCGTCGACAAATTCAGGCGACTCCTTCGCCGACAACAGAGTGACCCGAGCCCGGACCGAAGCACCGGCGCGAACGGGCGCAGGAAACCGCACTTTATTAAGCCCGTAGTTGATGCTCATCGCGATGCCCGAGCGAATCTGGACTGCCTGCTTCAAGAAATAACTAATCAACGAAAGTGTGAGAAAGCCGTGTGCAATGCTGGCGCCGAAGGGCGATTCGTGCTGAGCGCGTTGCGGATCCAAGTGAATCCACTGGCGATCCTCGGTGGCATCGGCAAATTTCTGGATGCGGTCCTGGGTGACAACGAACCAGTCTGTCGGGTGGAATTCGCGTCCTTCGAACTGCTTTAAAGAATTTAGATTTTCAATCTCAAACGGCGGCATAGGAGTTTTTTCATGACGACATTAACAGACATCCCGCACAAGACTACAAGAGGAACGGCGTTCCTGATCGAAGACTCGGAGCCGGAGGATATTTTTACTCCCGAAGACCTTAGCGAAGAACATCTCGCCGTCGGCAAAATGGTGGAAGAGTTCTGGGCCAACGAAGTCGAACCGAATCTTCCCGCAATCCGCGAGAAGAAGCCGGGCGTGGCGATGGCTGTGCTGCGCAAGTCAGTTGATCTCGGCCTGACTGCTATGGCGATTCCTGAAGAGTATGGCGGCATGGCGATGGATCTGCCTTCTTTGATGGTCACCGCCGAACGACTGGGGCGGGACGGTTCTTATGCCGGCTGGCACTCGGCTCACACAGGAATTGGCACCCTGCCCGTCGTTTACTTCGGAACGCCGGAGCAAAAGCGAAAGTATTTACCGAAGTTGGCGAAAGTGGAGATGCTGGCCGCTTATGCGCTGACCGAGCCACTGGCTGGGTCCGATGCTCTGGCAGCGCGGACGCGCGCCGACCTGACGCCCGATGGAAAACACTACATCTTAAACGGCCAGAAGATGTGGATCACCAACGGGGGCGCGGCCGATTTATTCACGGTCTTCGCCAAGGTTGGCGGGGAGAAGTTTACCGCGTTCTTAGTCGAGCGAAATTTTCCTGGCGTAACCAGCGGCGCGGAAGAACATAAGATGGGCATCACGGGCAGCTCCACGACGGCGGTGTATTTCGACAACGTTCCGGTACCCGTTGAAAACGTGTTGGGCGAGATCGGCCGCGGGCATGTAATCGCTTTCAACATCCTGAACATCGGACGGCTAAAACTTGGCCCTGCGGGCGTGGGCGCGGCGAAAAACGTTTTGGCGATTTGCCTGAAGTATGCCAAGCAGCGCAAAGCATTCGGCTCGCCGATTGCCGATTTCGGTGCGATCCAACACAAGCTGGCAGAAATGGCGATCCGCATTTTTGTGGCGGAGTCGATGACCTGGCGTGTGTCGGGGCTGATTGAGAATCAAATGCACGCTGCATCTCCAGAATCTGCGGGCGGCTCGCAAGAGTTGAAGGCGATCGAGGAATTTGCCGCGGAGTGCTCGATGATTAAGGTCTACGCCAGTGAGATGCTCGATTACGTGGTCGACGAGGGAGTCCAAATCCACGGAGGCTACGGATACCATCAGGACTATATGGTAGAGCGCGCCTATCGCGATTCCCGCATCAACCGGCTGTTTGAGGGAACCAGCGAGATTAACCGGCTAGTGATCACCGGCATGCCGTTGAAGCGTGCGGCTCGCGGAAATCTGCCTCTGTTCGAAGCCGCGCTTGCCGTCACACACGAAGCTCAACCCAAGCGTGCAAATATCGCGGGCGACGCAGAACTTAGCCTTGTCCAGAACGCAAAAAAGATTGCTCTGCTGACGATTGGAATCGCACACGAGAAGCACGGCGCGAAGCTCGAACAACAGCAGGAAATCATCATGAACATTTCTGACATCATCATGGAAGTGTTTGCCGTGGAGTCGAGCCTGCTACGCAGCCGGAAACTGGCGGCGTCTGGCGGCGGGGCAAATGCGGCGGACGCCTGCTCCGTGTATTTGCGTGATGCCATAACCAAGATCGAACAGTGCTCGACCACTGTGTTAAGCGCATGTGCGGAGGGCGACGAACTGCGGCAGGATCTTTCCCGCTTGCACACGTACGCTAGTCACGATCCGGTGAATTCAATCGAACTGCGGCGCCAGATTGCGCGGCGGCTGCTGGCGAGCGAGCGCTATACGGTCTGAACTGCAGATTGCAAACAGATTGCAGACAAGGAGACACCATGGCGCTCACCAATCACAAGTTCCTGCTCGCGGCGCGGCCGGTAGGCATGCCGAAGCAAAGCGACTGGACCTTGATCGAAGAACCGGCCGCCGATCCCAAAGAAGGCGAGTTGCTGGTCCAGGTGTTGTACATTTCTCTCGATCCCGCGATGCGCATGTGGGCCAACGAGGCTCGTTCGTATATTCCGCCCGTGGGCATCGGGGAAGTGATGCGCGCGCTGGGAGCCGGGGTCGTGACCGCATCGCGTAACCCTGCCTTCGCCGCAGGCGATTACGTTTCCGGCGCCTTCGGCGTGCAAGAGTATGCGCTGACCAATGGCAAGGGAGTGAGAAAAATCGACGCGACAATTGCTCCGCTGCCCAAGCATGTCAGCGCCCTCGGCATGACCGGCATGACCGCATATTTCGGACTTCTCGATACGGGGCAGCCGAAGCCGGGAGACACCGTTGTAGTCTCGGCGGCGGCGGGTGCTGTTGGCTCGGTGGTGGGACAGATCGCAAAAATAAAGAACTGCCGCGTGGTAGGCATTGCGGGAGGAGCGGATAAGTGCCGTTGCATCGTGCATGAACTTGGTTTCGATGCAGCCATCGATTACAAAACGGAGGACGTGAAGGAGTCTCTTCGGAAGCATTGTCCGCAGGGCATTGACGTTTATTTCGACAACGTGGGTGGCACCATTTTGGAAGCGGCTCTGTCGCAACTGGCGCACGGCGCGCGCGTCGTCATCTGCGGGGCAATCTCCCAATACAACAATACTGGCCCGGCCGCCGGGCCCAGAAACTACATGTCGCTGTTAAGCAATCGCGCCTCGATGAAGGGCATGCTGGTGATGGATTATATGGACCGCTTCCCGCAAGCCGGAGCGGAAATGGCCGGTTGGATGGCCGAAGGCAAGCTGAAGTCGCGCGAGCATATTGTGGAAGGGCTCGCCGCTTTTCCGGAAACTCTGCTCAAGCTTTTCACAGGTGAGAACCTGGGAAAGCTGATGCTGAAGGTGGGCTAGGGCTGGCAAATACTTCTCATGTCATTCGTCGAGAACCAAGGAGCAAAGATTTATTGGGATGAGCAGGGGCGAGGGGATCCCGTTCTTCTGATCATGGGTCTCGGTTATCCCTCAGCTTTGTGGCATCGCACACGTCCCGTGTTGTCGCAACACTTTCGCACGGTGGCGCTCGACAATCGAGGTGTGGGATTGAGCGACGCTCCTCCCGGACCGTATTCAATTTCCACGATGGCGTCAGACGCGGCTGCAGTGCTGGATGCGGCAGGCATTTCCAGCGCCCATGTTTTCGGAATCTCAATGGGAGGCATGGTCGCGCAAGAGTTCGCCTTACAGTATCCCGCACGAACGCGTTCGCTGATTCTGGGTTGCACTTCTGCCGGGGGACATACAGCGGTGCGCGCAGAACGCAAAGTAGCTGACATTCTGATGGCGCGCGGCATGACTCTTGACCAGGCGCGGGAGGCAATAATTCCCTATATCTATGACTGTGCGACGCCGAGAGAGAAAATCGACGAAGATCTGCGTTTGCGCCGGACTTGTTTGCCTTCACTCGAAGGCTACAGCGCTCAACTGCAGGCGATCCTCGCCTGGGAAGGATATAGCCGAATCGCTCAGATCACCGCCCCGACGCTGGTGATCCATGGGAGATCAGATGCACTCGTCCCTCCCGGGAACGGGCAACTGATCGCTGAGAGGATTCCTGGCGCGAGACTTGTCTTGCTCGACCACGCGAGTCATTTATTTCTTACCGACCAGACCCAGTTAGCCCACGGGGCAGTACTCGAATTTCTTTTGTCGCATAGCCACAGCGGCGCAGATTCGAGAAAAGGTACATACTAGGCTCATTTTCTGCCGGGAGCGCTGCCTAAACCAACATTCTTGTCAGGCATACATCACTATCAAAACAATTCATTTGATGAATTTCACGAAGACGGATACGCTCGCGCCCATCATGAGCATTTGCCGCCCCGAAGCGGAAGCCAGGGAAGTTTTCGTTCGTTCTCATTTAGCCCAGCTCAAAACACAACAGGAACATTCGTCAGATCTGGACTGGAGCCGACGGGCGGGTTGAAGAACCTGCAGCCCAGGGGTTGGTTCTGAGCGAAACCTGTTTTGTGACCAGGCCAGCAAGTGATCTAGGGGGAATATGGATTTCGAACGAGGCATTTCCGAGCACCGTGCAGTGTCGAGCACGAAGCTGGTCGCGCGTGTGATTTTGTGTTTCGCGCTGGCAACTCTAATGGCCCACGCGCAAGGCGTCGGTACATCCGGAGAGATTACAGGCACGGTGACTGATTCTGCCGGTGCTTTGCTCGTCAAATGTACGGTGACCGTGGTGGATATGCAGACCGGCTTGAAGCGCACTGCGTGGACAAACAGCACCGGTCAATTCCGCGTGGCTGGGCTTTCTCCGGCCACTTATGACATTAGCGCGGAAATGTCGGGGTTTGCGACTGAGATTCGAAAAGGCGTAACCGTCGCGGTCGGCCAGACGGTTCTCTCCGATTTCAAACTGAGTCCGTCCAGAGTGGCAACTGTGATCCAGGTCACCGACCAACCTCCTGTGGTGGAAACTGAACGGGGGAGCCAGGCGGACACAATCACGCAGCAGTACATAACGGACCTGCCTATCGATCGGCGAGATTATCTTACGTTTACATTGCTCGCGCCCGGCGTCTCTGATGCCACGAGACTGGCGGGAGATCAGGATTTCAGAGTTAAGCAAACGCCGCAAAGCGGCCTGTCGTTCTACGGAAGCAATGGCAGAGGAAACAGCATCACCATCGACGGCGGCGAGACCTCCGGAGACAGCGGTGGCGAGCGCCTGACGTTGAGCCAGGATGCGGTGCAGGAATTCCAGATCAATCGCAGCAATTACGCCGCGGACTTAGGTCTGGCGACCGGGGCTTCGATCAATATCGTGACCAAGTCCGGGACCAACATTGTGCATGGTGGCCTCTATGGTTTCTTCCGCAACGACGCCATGGACGCCCAGAATCCGTTTTCGTTCAGCCAGGCGTTGCAGCCCGGCCAGACTTTCAATCCCGCCAATCCTGACTCCTTGGGCTCGCCGATCAAAGATACGTTGAGCCGCCAGCAATTCGGCGGAACATTAGGTTTCCCGATCAAAAAAGACAGCACATTTCTGTTCGTTGCTTTCGAAGGCTTGCGGCAGGATGCGCAGAATGCAGTGCCGCTGTTGACGAACACCGACGTTTTTCGTCCGACGGCGGCGCAGAATGCCATCATCGGCGGCCTGGAGGCGAATCCTTCGCCGGTGCCCGTGCCTTGCCTGCCGAGCTTACCGCTGCCGCCGAGCACATGCGGCTTTGCTCTTCAGAGCATTTTGACGGTGAATCCGAATACCGGGGGTGCAAACCCATTCATAACGCCGGGGCAGGGAGCGATTAATGGCTTCCTCATAAACCAGTTTGAAACCGAGGGCGGACTGTTTCCTTACGATACGCGGGAATACCTGGCGTCGACCCACCTGGATCACCGTTTTAATCAGAATAACGAGATCTCTGTTACTTATCGCTATGGGCACGATTTGGAAGAATCACCGGATGTGCAGTCTCTGACAGCTTTTTCGGCAGGAAGTTCTATTCACACCTACGATAACAATCTGCAAGCCACATGGTACCGACAGATCAATCCGACAACGCAGAACGAAGCCCGGGTGCAGTGGGATTACAACAGCTTTAACGTGATTCCTAACGAGCCGGGACAAGTGGGACTTCAGATTCCTGGTTTCATCAATAATCTGGGGACAAATATTTTCATTCCCAACATTACCATCCTGCGCCGCTACGAATTCGCGGACAATTTCACCAAGCTCCACGGCAATCATTCTCTTAAGTTCGGCGCTTACGAGTTGCTCCGCGGCAATCACACTGAATCGCACACATTTTTCCCGGGCCGCTTTGTGTTCGGATCGCTTCCCGGCTTTTTGATCAGTCCGCAGCTCGCGACCACCACGATCAACCCGTTGCAGTCGACTTCGTTTGGGCTGCCGCAGGTTTACCAGCAGGGTTTCGGAAATCCGACCTACCCCTATTACACCCGGCCGCTGACTGCGTTTTACGCACAGGACTCCTGGAAGATACGGCCAAACTTTACTTTGAACTATGGTCTGCGCTACGAACTGGATACACAGTTCGCGCCTTTGACCACGTATAAGAAGGACTTTGCGCCCCGGGTTTCCTTCGCGTGGGATCCGTTCGGGGATCACAAAACAGTGGTGCGCGGGGGATACGGAATTTTCTATGGACCGGTCGATGTCCAGATTCCTGACGTCGACCTTAGCCTGGGCGTTGTGAACCGCAATAAATCCGCGGTGGAGAACGAACCCGGAAACGGCCAGGTCGCCAACCTGAGCTCGATCTGCGGCATCTCGCAGTTCGGAGTACCAATCGTCCCTGGCACCGGCGCCAGTCCTTGCAACCGGGAGATTTCTATTTATGTAGATCCGATCGCCGGAGTTCCGGCTTTGGGGTTGGCGGGCGCGCCAACTGTCTTCCAGACACTCTTTGCGCACGGATTGATTCAGTGCACCACGCCAACGCCGGGGAGTGCTGCGTGCATCACTCCAACCGCCGTGGCCCCGTTTGGCATCGATGTTACAAACAGCGGTCCCGTCGGTCCGCTTCAGGTGGTATTCGTGAACCAGCCGAACTACCGCCCGCCAATCGCACAACAGGCTTCCTTTGCAATCGAACGCGAGGTCTCGCCCGGATTCTCAGTTTCTCTCAGCGGTATCTATTCGCATACGCAGAGAATTCCAGTGGCGATCGATACCAATCTGCTGCCGGCACCGTTCACCACGCTGACTCTCGCCAATGGCCAGACTGTTTCCTATCGCAACTGGAATACGACGGCTGCGGGCGCCGACCCGCTGGGAGGTACCGAGCCCGGGGGCTTGCCCTGCGACAACCCCATCGTTTCCGCCACCGAGTGTTTTGTGAATCCGCTGGTTGTTCAGAACAACCAATATAGCTCCGAGGCATACGCCCTCTACGAGGGCGGCATCATCGAAGTAAAGAAGCGCTTCAGCGACCATTTCACTTTGTTCGGAAATTACACCTACAGTAAAGGCTTCGATACGTCCACCGATTACAACAGCGACTACGGGCCGCAAGACCCGACAAACCTGAATTTGGACCGAGCCGTCTCCGAGTTCGATCAGCGGCACAAGGCGGTGATTGCGGGCGTGATCGACAGCCCATGGAAAGCGAGGGTTCTGTCGGGTTTTCAGCTGTCTCCAATTTTCTCGGTCCACAGCGGTCATCCCTTTAATTTGTTGGCGGGCGGAGAGGTGAACGGCGACAACCACACTACCAATGAACGTCCGATCGGAGCGCCCCGTGATACGGGTCTGGGTCCCGGTTACATTGACTTCGACATGCGTTTAACCTGGAAGCACAAGTTGGGCGTGCGGGCCGACCTTCTTTTTACGGCGGAAGGATTCAACATCGCAAACCGGACAAACTTCGCCAGCGTAAACAATGAAGTGAGCCCTCTCTTTGGTTTAACTCCGGGATTTACAACCTTCAACGTCCATGGGATTCGGCCGGGTTCGGCTCTTGCGGATGGAGGGACGGCCACTTCAAGCACGCCGCTAGGCTTCACTTCGGCTTTTCCCATGCGGCAAATACAACTCGGAGTGCGACTCGCATTTTAGTGAGCCGCTTAGGTAGTGGACCGGCTGATCAAAGGCTTTGTAGATGCGCGGACGGTGCCGTGGCTCAGACGGGATCCGCACTCCTGGTTTTGTATTTCTGAAGTTCCAGCCTGGCAATCAATGCGCGATGCACTTCGTCGGGGCCATCGGCGATTCGCAGCGTGCGAATTGTGGCAAACATTTCGGCCAGGGGAAAGTCGTTAGAAACGCCGGCTCCTCCATGCATTTGAATCGCCTGATCGATGATCTTCAACGCGATGCCCGGAACCGCAACTTTAATTTGAGAAATTTCGCTGCGCGCGCCTTTGGTTCCAACTTCGTCGAGCATCCATGCGGCCTTGAGGGTCAGCAGACGCGCCTGCTCCAGCATGATTCGCGCATTCGCAATAACGTCGACATTGCCGCCCAACTCCGCCAGCGGCTTTCCGAAGGCTACTCGATGCAGCGAGCGGCGGCACAAAAGCTCCAGCGCGCGTTCGGCCGCTCCGAGCGTGCGCATGCAGTGGTGGATGCGGCCGGGACCAAGCCGGCCCTGCGCGATCTCGAAACCGCGACCCGGCCCGGCAATGATGTGGTCAAGCGGCAACTGGACATTGGTAAAGGTAACCTCGCCGTGGCCAAAGGGAGGGTCATACGATCCGAACACCGG
>JBAVUV010000012.1:0-5859 GCA_049696955.1 Candidatus Sulfotelmatobacter sp.
GCGAAGCTCTGGAGGCGCTTCGCTCTCCTGCTCCGGACAGAAGTTGGTTCGGGAAAGTTTATGACCGGATGCGATGGGTGTTGGGAGTTTCTTTGCTGAATCTTTTTCCTCTGCCGCGCGAGGCTGGCTTCCGGCAGAGTTTCGCTTATGCGGGACGGGCCGTGGACCGCGGTTATAGCGTGCTGGTGTTTCCTGAAGGGAGGCATAGCGTGGATGGAAAGATGAATCCGTTTCGGGCTGGGGTTGGATTGCTGGCGAATAATTTAGGTGTTCCGGTGTTGCCCATGAAGATTGTCGGGCTGTTTGAAGTGAAGGGAGCGGGGAGAAAATTTGCGCGGCCAGGGGAGATTGGAGTTCGCATTGGACGGCCTATGCGGCTTGCGGCGGATAGCGACCCTGCGCAGATTGCGCGGGAGTTGCAACAGACGGTGGAAGCGTTGTGATGGCGTCGAGTAGAACCCCAGGCGCTAAAGCGCAAACGTATCAGCGATGGATTACGGCACGACTAAAGTCGTGCCCTTCCCGAGCCTAAAGAACACGGGACTCTATTCTTCGTCCATGTTGCCTTCGTCTTTGTGCGCATCGGTGTCGATCTTTATTTCGGGCAGGTTTGCGCCGCCGAGAGAATGATTCAGTGCGGGGAGATCCGTGGTCCGAAAAGCATCCCAGCGTTTCATTACATCTGCGGCGTCGTCTTCGATCGCGGCGAAAGATTCCGATTGCGAAGTGGTCGGCTCGGCATCGACCTGCCATATCTGGCCGTATAAAACCGCGACTTGACTGTTGGTTCTGGTGAGCGTGTTTTCGTTGGCCGGGGGAGCGAGGAAACCGGCGGGAGCACCCAGGAGTGCGAGAAATTTACTTTGGAAAGTTTGAATAGAATCGCGCATCGGTCCAGTGGCTTGTTCGCTTAACTTCTGCAGGGGATCGCGAATCGATCCCGCCTGCTGCACGGCTTGCGACGTCTGGCTTAGCAGTGTTGCCAGGCGCGTCTCCAGTTGGAATTTTCTTTCCAGGCCCGCGCTGGATGTTTTTACGCGCGGGTCCATCTTCAGGACAAACGATGCGGTGTAGCTCTTCCCATCTGCTGTGAGGCGCGCGGTGTAGGTTCCTGGCATGGCAGTGGGGCCGAGCGGGGAACGGGGAGTGTCGCCGGGAATGGCGGAGATGGGATATTCGTGACGCGTGGAAGCGGGCGCGGGATAGTGCAGATCCCAGACCCAGCGGTGCATGCCGGCATCGGAAGACAGAGACTGGAATGGACGCAGCCAATAGAGAGGGATGAGTTGCTTTTTTAATTCCTCTTCGGTCACGTCCGGCTTGTCGGTACTGGAAAACTTGCGAACGAGTTGGCCGCGAGCGTCGAGAATTTCCAGAGTGACCGGAGACGACGCGTGAGGCAGGTAGTAATCGAGGATGGCACCGTCGGGCGGGTTGGCGGCGAAGGGCTCGTCCGGAGGAAGCGGCGTATCGGTGTAGGTGTCGCGCTGGATGCGGAAGGCGGGAGCTGGTGTGAAAAGATGCGCTTGGGCAGTCGCCAAATCTTTTACTTCGCGTAGCGCAGTTATGTCGTCGAGAATCCAGAACGAGCGGCCGTGGGTGCCGACGATGAGATCGTTGTCATGAATCCACAGATCGCGCATAGAGGTGTGCGGCAGGTTGAGTTGCAAAGATTGCCAGTGGTCGCCATCGTCGAACGAAATCCAGACGGAATTTTCCGTTCCGGCGAACAACAAGCCTTTGCGGACGGGATCTTCGCGAACTGTGTCGACGGGGCCGAAGTCGGGAAGGCCTGTGGTGATCAAGGTCCAATTCTTGCCGGCGTCGTGAGTGCGATAGATGTAAGGACGGTTGTCGTTGATGCGGAAGCGGCTCACGGATGCGTAGGCAGTTTCCTCATCGAAATGCGAGGCGCTGATTTGCGTGACCTTACTCCAGGGCGTCAGATCTTTGGGAGTGATGTCACTCCAGTTTTTGCCGCCGTCGCGGGTTTGCCAGATCAGGCCGTCGTCCGTTCCGGCCCAGAGAGTGTTGATGTTCTTGAATGAGGGCGCGAGAGCGTAAATGGCTCCGCGCTGTTTGTCGGCGCCTTTGGGAATGAGGTTGCCGACGCTGGCTGGGACGCCGGGATTTTCGCGAGTGAGATCTTTGCTGATGGTCTGCCAGGAGACTCCGCCGTCGGCGGTTTTGAAGAGCACATTGCTGGCGTAATAAAGAATGTGCGGATCGACGGGCGAGAACATGGTTGGCTCGGTGCGATCGGTGCGATATTTCGAGGTGCGCAGCGGGATCGGAGTGACGTTCTGCACCTGTCCGGTTGACCAATGAAATTTTGAGACTTCGCTTCTGCCGCCGCCATAAATAATGTCGGTATCGAGCGGGTCGGGCGCGACGTAGCCGTATTCGATTACGCCCACGGGATGCCACTCGCGGTAGGTGATGGCGCCGTCGTTGCCGCGGCTGGAGATGCAGACGGAACCACTCTCCTGCTGACCGCCGCAGACGCGATAAGGGAACGTGGGGCTTATGGCGACGTGATAAATCTGCGCGGTGGGCTGGTTGTACCAGGAACTCCAGGAGGCTCCGTCGTTCACGGTGACCAGCGCGCCCTGGTCACTGACTAAAAGAATAATGTTTGGGTCGTTGGGATTGATCCAGAGATTTTGATAGTCGTCACCGCCAGGAGCGCCGCGAAAGCCGAACCAGGTTTTGCCACCGTCGGTGGACTTCATGCTCACTGTGCTCGCGGTGTAGACGATATCTGCATTCTTTGAATCAGCCCGCGGAATGGGCAAGTCCCCGCCGCCGATGCGGCCGGAGGGACGGGGATCGTCGGTGGCTTTGATCCAGTTTTCTCCGGCATCGTCAGAACGGTAAACCGCAAGCGCGCCAGAGGCCATACCTAGCGTGGCATAAAGACGATGGGGATCGCTGGGGGCGATGGCGACGTAGATCTGGGAAAGATCTTTCGGCAGGCCGTTCGTTAACTGCCGCCAGGTGTTTCCGCCATCGGTCGATTTAAATAATCCGCCCCCGGTTCCGTTGAATTCGTTGCCGTCTTCCCATGGACCTTCGCGGACCTCCCACATTGAGGCATAGATCACGTCGGGATTCGAGGGATCGATTTCTACATCAGAAGCGCCGGTGTTTTCGTCTTTGTAGATGACTTTTTGCCAGGACTGGCCGCCGTCGGTGGAGCGGAAGAGGCCGCGCTCTTCATTCGGGCCATAGGGATGGCCGAGTACGGCGGCGAAGATTCGGTTGGGATTGCGCGGGTCGATGGCGATTGCGGGGATTTGCTCGCCATCGCGAAGGCCGAGGTGAGTCCAGGTTTTTCCAGCGTCGGTGGATTTGTAAATTCCATTGCCGACCGAGAGATCGGGACGGTGCAGGCCTTCGCCGCTGGCGACATAAATAATGTTGGGATCGGAGGGAGCCACGGCGATGGCCCCGATCGACTCAGTCGATTCGTGGTCGAAGATAGGACTCCAGGTGCGTCCATAGTCATTTGTCTTCCAAACTCCTCCGTTGACCTGGCCCATGTAGAAAACATTTGGCTGGGAGGGAACGCCGGTGGCGGCACGGGTGCGGCCTCCACGAAATGGGCCGATCATGCGCCAGTGCAGGTCCTGGTAAGTATTCTCGGGAATTTGTTGTGCGGAACTCGATAGAACAGGTAGGAAAACCGAGATGCAAATGAGTAAACGAACGACTCGCGGCGGTGCGATCAATTAGGCCCCCTGGGACAGCGAAAACCAAACTGAGAGAATAACCTAAAAATCGCGGGGACGGGTGCGGGGAGTAGCGCTGGCGAAAAAGATCTTTAAGTCTTTAACACAGGGGACACGGGGTTTCACGGGGGAAGGGCGGAAGAATCCCAACTCTTCAGGCGATTTGTTGCAGGGTTTGCTTCAGGCTGCCGAGGCTGGGCGCTGGGGTTCCGCCTGATTGACTGGCCACCCAGGCGCCGACTCGGTTGGCGGTTTCATTGATCTGCGGCAATGGTGTGTGGCGAAGATATCCGTGAACCAGGGCGGCAGTGAAGGCGTCGCCGGCGCCGACGGTATCGGCGACTTTCACTCGGAAGCCGGGATGTTCGCTGCATCCATCGGTGGAGATGAGCAGGCTGCCGTTGGTGCCGCGCGTGACGCAAACCAGCTTCAGCTCGTATGAGGACAGCAAGTGCCGGGCAGAATCTTCTTCGCTGCGATTCTCGACTTCGAACATCCGCATAATTCGAGGAAGCTCTTCGTGATTCAGTTTGACCACGGACGCGAGCTTCATCGATTCTGCGAGGACTTCCACGGTATGAAAGTGCTGGCGAAGATTCACATCGAAAACGCGCACCGCGCTGGGGCGAGTGGAGCGTACGAATTGGCGGATAGTGTCGTGGCTATTTTGCGATCGTTGCGCCAGCGATCCAAAGCAGACAGCATCGGCTTGCTGCGCCAGGGATTGCCATTGCGGCGTCCAGGCGAGAAAGTCCCAGGCGACGGATTCCGATATGTCAAAACAGGGCTGGCCGGTGCGATCCACTTCTACCTTGACGGTTCCGGTGGGATGATCGGCATCCTGCTGAATGAATTCCGTGGAGAGGCCAAGTTCGGTCAGGCGACGAATTGCTTCCGAACCCAGAGAATCGTTTCCCAAGCGGCTGGCCGGAATTCCTTTGTCGCCGAGCAAGGTTGTGATGTAGGCGAAGTTTGCCGGGGCTCCGCCGAGTTGTTTTCCGGCGGGCAATAAATCCCACAGGAGTTCGCCGAGGCCGACGACGATATTTTTCTGACTCAGCATGGTCTGAACCAGCATGATCTGAAACAGCATGGTCTGACGCAGCATTGAATTTTTGCGCGTGCACCGCGCAGTTGCATGAACGAAAGAACTGGCGGAGAATTTCGTCTATGATCCATTCCATTTCTCTCAAAAGCTGCGTGAAACTGTTGGCGGTACTTCTGGCGCTGGCCTCACAGGATAGCGCAAGTTGGCCGTTTGGGGCATGGCAACGCGCGTCTGAGAATCCGGTGATATCGCCGCAGGGCGACGGGTGGGAATCGGCGGGAACGTTCAACCCTTCCGTGGTACTTCGCGACGGCAAGATTGTCATGTTGTACCGGGCGCAGGATAAAGCAGGCACTTCGCGGCTGGGCTACGCTGAGAGCGTGGACGGGATCCACTTTACGCGCCGTAGCCAGCCGGTGTTCTCGCCGGAAAAGGATTACGAAAAAGATGGCGGCGTGGAAGATCCGCGGCTGGTGCAGTTCGGCGATACGTATTATCTGACCTACACTGGCTACAACAAGAAAGATGCACAGTTGTGTCTGGCGACTTCGAAGGATCTGGTCCACTGGGAGCGAAGGGGAGTTATTCTTCCCGCTTATAAGGGAAACTGGAATGTTCGCTGGACGAAGTCCGGGGCGATCGTGCCGGAGAAAGTTGGCGGCAAGTACTGGATGTATTTCCTGGGGACGAGTCAAGATAATAAGGATCAGATGGGGCTCGCCTGGTCGACAGACTTGTTGCACTGGACGGAAGCGACCGAGACACCAGTATTGCCGGCGCGAGCGGGGCAATTTGATTCTCGCGTGGTAGAGCCGGGGCCTGCGCCCATTGTGACGCCGAAAGGGATTTTTCTAATTTACAACGGGGCGGACGACAAGCTGGTTTATCGTACCGGGGTTGCAGTGTTTGACCGGAACGATCCTCGACGCGTGATTTCGCGAACGGATTCGCCGATCTTTGCTCCGGAAAAAGAATGGGAGAAGGTTGGGCAGGTTCCGAATGTGGTGTTCGTGGAAGGAATGGTACGGAAGGGCGCTGATTACTTGTTTTATTACGGAGGCGCGGATACCAATGTTGGAG
>JBAVUV010000013.1:0-1821 GCA_049696955.1 Candidatus Sulfotelmatobacter sp.
GTCACTTTTTGTCCGTCAATGCCTCGACTCCCGGCAGCTTCTTTCCTTCCAAGAATTCCAACGATGCTCCGCCGCCGGTGGAAATGTGCGTGATCTTGTCGGCAACCTCGGCCGCATGCACCGCGGCCACCGTATCGCCCCCGCCCACGATCGAAATGGCTCCAACATTCTCCGCTACAGCGTGAGCGATCTTAAACGTCCCACGCGAAAATCCCGGAACTTCAAACACTCCCATCGGCCCATTCCAGAGAATCGTGCGAGCTCGCGAAATCTCCTCGGAGAATACTTCGATCGTCTTCGGACCAATATCCAGAGCCATGCGGTCTGCAGGAATTGGCTGGCCCTCGCCGATCTGCTGCACCACGGCGTTCGTCTCCGGCTTGCTCGCTACCACGTGATCGATTGGCAACAGGAACTTCACATTTCGTTGCTTCGCTTCCGCCAGCAGTTGCCGAGCCAAATCGACTTTATCGGCCTCAAGCAACGATTTGCCAACCTCTTGTCCCTGCGCCTTCAGGAAGGTGTAGGCCATGCCGCCGCCGACAATCAGCGAGTCCACCTTGCCCATGAGGTTGCGGATCACACCAATCTTGTCGCTGACTTTTGCGCCGCCAAGAATTGCAATGAACGGAGGCTCAGGGTTTTCGAGAGCCTTGCCCAGATACTGCAGTTCTTTTTCCATCAGCAGGCCAGCGGCAGATTTTGAAACGAACTTTGTGATGCCTACGGTGGAGGCATGCGCCCGATGTGCTGATCCGAATGCATCGTTTACATAGAAATCAGCCAAACTCGCCAATTGCTTCGAAAACTTCTCGTCGTTGGCTTCTTCTTCTGCGTGAAAGCGCAGATTTTCCAGAAGCAACGTCTGGCCTTTTTCCAGTTGCATGGCAACTTCTTCGGCTTCGGGACCGACGCAATCGGGACAGAATCCGACGTTCTCACCGCGCGCCAGTTCCTTGTCGAGTACCATGCGCAGGCGCTCGGCCACCGGCTTCAGACTCATCTTCAGATTGGGCTTGCCCTTGGGGCGTCCCAGATGCGAAGCGAGAATCAGTCTCGCCCCGTGCCGCAGGGCGTATTCGATCGATGGCAGTGTTTCTCGAATGCGCGTATCGTCCATGACGCGTCCGTCTTCCAGTGGAACGTTGAAGTCGACGCGCATGAATATACGGTTGCCATTGAGAGGTAGATCACGGATGGAAAGCTTGGGCATTTGGCTGGTTCGTCCTTCGATGTAGTGAAATAGCTCCGCTGCTTCGACTTCGCTTAGGGCTGGCTTGGCAGTGCCAAACGGGCGTTTACGCCCGCTCTGACAAAAAGCCGGCGAGACACCGGCGCTACAAAACCTAGAGACCCTTGGCGGCGATGTAGTGAATCAGGTCGCGCACGCGCGACGAGTATCCCCACTCATTGTCATACCAGGAGATAACCTTAACGCAATTGCCGCCGACCACCATTGTTGAGGGTGCGTCGACGATCGAGGAACGCGGATCGCCTTTGAAATCCGACGATACCAGTTCGTTCTCTTCGTAGCCTAAATACCCCTTCAGCGGTCCGCTCTCTGACGCCTTCTTCAGCGCCGCATTCACTTCTTCTTTGGTCGTCTTCTTTTCAACCCAGACCACCAGATCGACCACCGAAACATTCGGCGTAGGCACGCGCATGGAGAATCCATCGAGCTTGCCGGCGAGCTCCGGCAGCACCAGCTTGAGAGCCTTCGCTGCGCCGGTCGACGTGGGAATCATGTTGATCGCCGCCGCTCGCGCCCGCCGCAGGTCTTTGTGCGGAAAATCGAGGATCACCTGATCGTTGGTGTAGGAA
>JBAVUV010000014.1:0-1720 GCA_049696955.1 Candidatus Sulfotelmatobacter sp.
GATTATGAAATTACCGTCCCAAAAAACTCCACAGTTGAAGCCGTAACTGGACCGGGCAGCGTCAAGGTGGAAAATATCGGCGGCTTTGTTCATGCGGCTGCCGGCAGTGGTAGCATCGCAGCCACAAACATCGGACCGGATTCCAAATTGGCCACTCGCGCCGGAACTATCGACATTACAGGAGCTCGTGGCGACCTGATGGCGATCACCGGAGCCGGCAATCTGACGGTTGGCAACTCAAACGTGACCGAAGCTCGACTGCACACTGGCTCAGGAAACATTACCACGACCAATCTTCAGGGAGGCATGCGGGTCAATTCCGGGACCGGCAACCTGACAATCGGCGGCCTGCCCAGCGCCGACTGGAAGCTCGAAACCGGATCGGGAAATATCCAGATTCACATTGACCCAGCTGCCAAGTTCCTACTGGACGTGGAGACGGGTTCGGGCACGATCGATTCGAACTTCCCCGCCCCACTTTCCGGCCACATCACCACCGGCGTCTTGAAGGGACCGGTGAATGGTGGCGGCCCAACTGTTCAGGTGTATACGGGCTCTGGAAATATTCTCTTCAACTAGCGCGTGTGAACACTGTGAGGTAGACCGTGGATTTTAACCCATGGTCTACCCGCGCGATTGATTCTTTCGCTGCAGCCCCGTTTCATTTTTGCCTTGTGATTTCGCATACAGTAAAGATATGGCGTCTGATCCCCGCAAGCTTCCCGATGAGCCTTTTCGACTGATTGTCTTTGACCTGGATGGAACGCTGATCGATTCGCGAGCCGATCTGACCCACTCCGTAAATGCGATGCTGCGATACCTTCATCGCCCGGAATTGCCGGAAGACGTGATTGCAAGCTACATCGGCAACGGCGCGGCCATGCTGGTGCGGCGGGCGCTGGGAGATCCGAAAGATCCCGCTTTGCTCGACGACGCAGTCGCATACTTCCTCGCCTACTACCGCGAACACAAGCTGGACAATACGTATGTGTATCCGGGCATCTTGCCCTTACTGGATAAATTGCGCAATCACCCGCAAAAACCATTGATGGCGGTGTTGACCAACAAGCCAGTTGGGCCGTCGAAGGCGATTTGCGATGCGCTGGGGCTAGCCGAGGGAATGTTTCGCATTTATGGCGGCGACAGCTTTGCCACCAAAAAACCGGACGCGCTGGGCTTGCAGACACTTCTTCGCGAGGCGAATGTTGAGCCCCATCAGGCGGTGATGGTCGGAGACTCTGACGTGGATGTTCTGGTGGCGAAAAATGCCGGAACGTTTTCGATCGGCTGCAGTTTTGGCCTGTCGCCGCACACACTGGAAATCATGCCGCCGAATGTATTAGTGGCCGCGCCGCTGGATTTGATTCCGCTGCTGGCGCGATAAGTTCACTTTTCGCATATTCGCTTAGAAATCTTGCCGGTTACCGAGAACGCGCTCCGGCGGTACAGCGTACACCACCGTCTGGATGCCGTCGCCGCGATATGCCTTCAAATACATGCGATGTTCGGGGCAAAGCGTGCGAATCAACAACGGCAGGCGCCAGATATCTTCCTGCGAGTGATACACGCAAATCGCAAGGATCGGTCGGTCCCGCTGAATCACTTGCTGCGCGCCAATCAGGGCATCGTATTCGCCGCCTTCGATATCCATTTTGATCATGCTGACGCGCTTGGTGGCGAACATCACATCGATCGGCACCATGTCGATCAGGATTCTTCC
>JBAVUV010000015.1:0-7563 GCA_049696955.1 Candidatus Sulfotelmatobacter sp.
GACTCTCTGCCGCGCATTTCTATCGCAAAAGTGCGGGCAAAACCGCTCGCATTCTTATCCTTGACAATCACGACGACTTCGGCGGACACGCTAAGCGTAACGAGTTTCGCGTGAGCGATGCTTTCCGCCTGGGTTTCGGCGGAACGTACTCGATCGAAAGTCCTGCGCCCTATAGCCAGGTGGCGCGCGGAGTGATTGAGGAATTGGGGATCGATGTTGCTTCGTACCCCAAGTATCACGACGCGAATCTTTATCATTCATTTGGGCTGGGATCGAAAATCTTCTTCGATAAAGAAACCTTCGGCGTGGATCGCCTGGTTATCAGTCCCGCAACATTCAGCGGCGGCGAAAAAGATTATATCAACTCCAATGAACACTCGGCGTGGAAGCAAATGCTGGCGCAAGCGCCCATTGCGCAACAGGCGAAGGCCGATTTCGAGCGCCTGCTTCGCGATCATGTCGATTACTTTCCGGGCCTGACTTCCACCGAAAAGAAAGCAAAACTCGCACGCATCAGCTACGCCAATTTCTTAAGAGACGTTGTCAAAGTTCACGAGGACGTGGTGAAGGTCTTTCAGGCCGTGCCCCAGCCTCTGTTTGGTTTGGGAATCGATGCGGTTGCGGCGCAGGATGCGTGGGGCTTCGATATGCCCGGATTTGGCGGCATGAACCTCGATCCCGCGCCCGGCAAGGGAATGAATCGCGATGCGATTCCGAATGAAGACGCAGAGAAATATTTTTTTCATTTCCCCGATGGCAATGCGAGTATCGCAAGGCTTCTCGTCCGGCAACTGATTCCAGATGTCATTCCGGGGAATACGGCGACTGACATAGTCCTGGCGAAGGCAGACTATTCCAAGCTGGATGCAGCAACGTCGCCGGTGAAGATTCGATTGAACAGCACAGCTGTGCGGGTAAAGCATATCGGAGACATGGCGTCGGCGAAAGAAGTGGAAGTAGCCTATGCGCGCGGCGGCAAAGTGTACACGGCACGGGCAAAGAATTGCGTGCTGGCATGCTGGCATGTGGTGATTCCCTATATTTGTGAAGAGCTGCCGCAGACGCAGCTCGATGCTCTGGCTTCCGCGCAGAAGGTTCCACTGCTTTATACGAACGTGGCGCTGCGCAACTGGACGGCGTTCCAGAAATTGAAAATGAATGCCGTCTACGCTCCTGGCTGTTATCACACGCGCGTTGCGCTTGACCTTGCGGTGAGCCTTGGCGGCTATGAATGCGCGCGCCAGCCAGAGCAGCCGATTGTGGTGCACATGATGAAGACTCCGTGCCAGCCCGGCAGGCCATCGCGGCAGCAGCATACGCTGGGCCGCATCGAGTTATATAACACTACGTTTGAAACCATGGAGCGCGAGATTCGGGGGCAACTTGCCCGGACGCTGGGAGCTGGAGGGTTCGATCCCGCGCGAGATATTGCCGCCATCACGGTAAACCGCTGGCCTCATGGATACGCCTATGAGTACAACTCGCTGTGGGATTCGTTCTGGCTGGAGGGCGGCGAGACGCCGTGTGAAGTGGCGAGAAAAACTTTCGGAAGGATCGCGATCGCGAACGCGGACGCGGGAGCTTATGCTTATACGGATGAGGCGATCAATCAAGCATGGAGGGCGGTGGGAGACCTGACTAAGAGCTAGGCACGCTGCTTCCTCTCATCGAAATTCATCAACCCCGGAACGGCAGGAATATCCTCGGGGGCATTCTCGGTTCGCGCGAAAGGGGCTCGACCCAGGCGCAGCGGTAAACCGTAGTGGTGAGCTAGTTCGGTGGCGCTGCCGGCGAGGACGAGAAGCGTAACCAGGAAAATAGCGGCGCGACGTGGGGCCTGGTCTTGCCGCGGAGCTAAAAGAGCGACGAGCGCGCCCAGAAGTAAGCCGGTAACGAGACCCCCGACGTGCGCGGCATTGTCTGTGACGCCAGATGCCGCTCCGAAAGCCAGATTGAAAACAACAAACACCATCAAACTGCGAAGCGGTCCGGAGAGTGAGCTACGCGGCACGGAAAATTCGCCTAACTTAAAAGCGGCGATGAGGGCACCGGCCAGTCCGAAGATTGCTCCGGAGGCACCTACGCTCATCACATAAGGATTCCAGGTGACGCTGGCGAGGCTGGCTCCCAAGCCTGAGATAAGGTAAACGGCGGCGAAGGTCCAGCGACCGTAGAGCGATTCGCTGAGTGCCCCCAGATCCCACAGGCACCACATGTTAAAGGCAATGTGAATCAAGCCGCCGTGAACAAAGACGCAGGTCAGAAGCCGCCACCATTCACCTCTGAGCGTGAACGCACCTACATTGGCGCCCCACTGCACCAACACTTGCGCTGGGAAATCCATGATGGTGGAAGACGAGAGGGCCATGCCCAGGAATACGGCAATATTCATGCCGAAAAATATTTGGGTAAGAGTGATCGTGGATTCGCCACGGCGGACCCACGGGGTGCGCATCACGGGTTGTGCGGCATCATCAGCAATTTCTCCACGCTGATATTTTTCGTGCTGCACGCACCACTGGCAGATCTTCTTGCCAAAGGTAAAGCCGGGTAGCTGGCGACCACATCGAACGCAATTTGCCATGGATACTAGAGATTATCAGCAGTTTGGGGGATGGGAAAATCTTTAACACGGGAGAACACAGGGATCACAGGGTAATACGAAACCTCTTCAGCGTTCAGTTAGTGAATTGTCTTGGTTTTTCTCGACATGTAATCCATCAGCAGGTATTGGCCCAGCGTGTAGGGAGTGGTGAAGTAGGCTTTGCCGCGGCACATCTCGCTGACTTTCTGGACGAATTGCACCAGGCCATAATCGGATGCGAGCATGAATGTGTTGATGAGGACACCGGCGCGCTTGCACTTCGAAACTTCTTCGAGCGTCTGGCTGACGACCAGGGGATCGAGGCCGAAGGCGTTTTTGTAAATGCGTCCGTCTTCGAGGGTGAGGGCGGAAGGTTTGCCGTCGGTGATCATGACGATCTGCTTCATGTCTTTGCGTTGGCGTTGCAGAATTCTTTGCGCCAGGCGCAGGCCTTCGCGCGTGTTGGTGTAATAAGGGCCGACTTTGACACGAGCAAGTTGTGAGAGGGGAACTTCTTCGGCGGAGTCATGGAACAGGACGAGCGAGAGCGAGTCGCCGGGATATTGCGTGCGGATCAAATGCGAGAGCGCCATGGCGACTTTTTTCGCCGGCGTGAAGCGATCTTCGCCGTAGAGGATCATCGAGTGCGAGCAATCGAGCATGAGCACTGTTGCGCATGAGGATTGATACTCACACTGATGGACTTGCAGATCAGAGTATTCGATGTTCAGCGGGAATGCGAGGCCTTCGCGCTGGATGGCGTTGGAGAGCGTCGCGGTAATGTCAAGGTTGAGAGTGTCGCCGAACTCATAGGTCTTGGAAGACCCGCTGGCTTCGATGCCGGTGGCGAGATCGCGGGTATCGTGGCGTCCGAAACTGGATTTGCCGAGCGAGCCGAGCAGATTGCGGAGCGACTTGAAGCCAAGGAAGTCGAGGCTCTTGTCGGTAATTTCGAATTTAGTTTGTGATTGATTTTCACCGAGTTGGCCGCCGACGCTGGATGGGCGGGATGGATCGGGTGGTCGATCGATGGAGATGTAATCTTCCTGCTGCATGCGCTCGATCAACTTTTCGATAAGGTCGTCGAGTTCGCCGTCCATTGCCATTTGTTGCAGGCGCTCGCGCATTTCGTCATCGAAGGCGTCGCCATCCATGAGGGCTTGCTCGATGGCTCGCTTGAGATCGTCGAGCGTCTGCTCGCCTTCGGGCATCTCGTACCACATGTCGCTCTGGAAGCCGCTCTGCAGCAGGTAGTCGGAGAGCGCACCGAGCAAGTCTTCCATGCTCATCTCGCCGGCCTGGTCAGGCACGTATTTGGAGTAACGGATGCGTTTCATAGAAGCAGCTTTCAGTTATCAGCTGTCGGCTTTCAGCAATGCAGCGAGCTAGTTAAACTGTCTTCTCTGTCTGTACGGTGGTTCTTCTTTCTCGAAACTTTTTTCAGGGCGCGGTTCCGGCTTTTTCTCTCCGGCTTTGAAGATTCGCTCCTCGTTGCGGCCGATGCGTTTGTGCGCGTGCAGGCCTTCGAGAATGAACTCGGCGGCGGAAACTTGTTGCTCTGGACTTTCTTTCAGAGTAACGCCGAGCGGACCTAATTTATCGATCAGGCCCTGAATCCCTTTGAGGTTCTCCAGCGCTTCAGCGGCGGAGACGGAATCCGATAACTGGATTTCGCCGCCCAGGTCGAACCACTGCACGATTTGCTGCACGTTGGCGCCAGTAAAATATTGGTCGTAGGTTTTCGCGATCGCAGAGCGGATCAGTTCGCGGCCGACAAAATCCGCGCCCTTCATTTCGCCTTCGTATTCCAGTTCGAGTTTGCCCGTAATCGCGGGCAGGGCAGCATAGACGTCGCTGACGCGAGGCACGACGAGCTTTTCATCATTGCGCAGAGCGCGGCGCTCGGCGTTTGAGATTACATTCTCCATCGCTGAAATTGGCAGGCGCTGGCTGACGCCGGATCGCTTGTCGATTTTCTTGTCTTCGCGGGCGGCGAAGGCGATGCGCTCGATTACTTCCTGAATGTAGGCAGGCATGTGCGAGGCATGGCCGTTGCGGCTGGTCCAGGCTTCCTGCGCGGTGATGGCGATGCCTTCATCCACGGTTGCGGGATAGTGAGTGCGAATCTCGGAGCCGATGCGGTCTTTGAGAGGCGTGATGATTTTTCCCCGAGCCGTGTAGTCTTCGGGATTGGCGCTGAAAACGATAGCGAGATCGAGCGGCAGACGAATGGGATAGCCCTTAATTTGCACGTCGCCTTCCTGCATGATGTTGAACAGGCCAACCTGAATTTTTCCCGCGAGGTCGGGGAGTTCGTTGATGGCGAAGATGCCGCGATTGGCGCGTGGCAGCAGGCCGTAGTGGACGGTGAACTCGCTCGAGAGTTCATGACCGCCGCGCGCGGCTTTGATGGGATCGATATCGCCGATGAGGTCGGCGATGGTGACATCGGGCGTAGCCAGCTTTTCTACGTAGCGATCATCGGGCGTGAGATAAGAAATTGGCGTTTCATCGCCGTGGCGTGCGACTTCCTCGCGGCAACGACGGCAAATGGCAGCGTAGGGATTGTCGCGGATTTCACACCCTGCCAGGTATGGCATGTGCGGATCGAGCAGCGTCGTCAGAGCGCGCAGGATGCGGCTCTTGGCCTGTCCACGGAGGCCGAGCAGAATGAAATTGTGACGCGAGAGAATTGCATTCACGATTTGCGGCACCACGGTGTCTTCGTATCCGACGATGCCGGGGAAAATGGCGGAGTCGTCGTGCTGGCGCAGGCGGGCGATGAGGTTATCGCGGAGTTCGTCTTTCACGCGGCGGGTGCGCAGACGTTCTTCAGAAAATGGACTGCGGCGCAATTCGCCGAGCGTGCGTGGACGACTCATGAGGAACCCCCGGGGAAATACTTTTCTGGATTATACGCGGTTCGGGCTTCGGCTTTCTGTTCGCGTCCAGCTTGGCAAAATCTTCAACACGGGGGACACAGAGGGTCACAGGGTAACCCAGACAAGTTAATGGACGTGGCCATTGCCACCGGCTTTTTCGCGAGCGCGCGCGGCGCGGTGGAGATTGGGAATGAGGGTTTCGAGATAGGTGATGAGGATGGAAAGACGGTCGGCCTCGGAGCGTAAGGAGAGTAATTTCTGCTTGAAATCCAGATCGAGGGGCAAGGAGCCAGCCAGGTAGAAAGATAGCAACGAGGGGTCGGCGGCAGAGAGATCTTGTTTGGCTCCGGCGATGGCGAGCAGTTCGGAGTGCAACTGAGCGGCTCGGGCGGCATCTTCCTGCGGCGGCGCTCCCGGTTCATCATTGATCATGAGAACTTCGCCTTGCAGGAACGTACGATCCTGATTCACGGCCACGATTTCGAAGCGGTTGCGGCCTTCGGCGACCAGGTCGAGGCGCCCATCGGGATACTCTTTCACGACGGTGACGATTTCGGCGGTGCATCCCACTTCGGCGAGACCCTGTTCGAGCGCACGAACCGCGCCAAAAATCCGATTCTGCACCAGACATTCGGCGATCATTTCTTTGTAGCGCGGCTCGAAAATGTGCAGTGGCAGAGGAGTGCTGGGGAGCAAGACGACATCGAGCGGGAACAGGGGAATGAGGGAAGACACCGGGAGATCTCCAGAGGGGTGGCGAATCTTGATTGTACCTTACCACTGCCTCGGGCCAAAGAAAGGCAACTCGCGAAGCGCGCAGCATTCGCCCGCTTAAGCGGTATTTCGCCTGCTCTTTGAGTAGTGTAGAATTTCGGGCTTAGCGACGTATCCCCGGACCGTCGTCTCTAGAGGACCTTCTCGGATGGATGAGACGCCCGACCGCGTACCGACGGCCACCCCGCGACAGGATTTAAGTGGCACAATTCTTGGCCGCCTCCAAGTAGTGGCTCGGCTTGGCGGCGGTGGCATGGGAGAAGTGTGGCGCGCTGAAGATCCAAAGCTGCGGCGAACGGTCGCAGTCAAGCGGGTTTCCGCCACCGGAACCGGGAATCCTACGGAAGCCGCTCGGTTGCTGCGTGAGGGACAAAGGCTTTCGGCGCTGAACCATCCGAATATTGCCAGCGTTTACGACGTCCTGGAGCAGGACGGGGAAATCTTCCTCGTCATTGAGTACGTCGAGGGGCAAACCCTGCGACAGCGCTTGTACCAAGCGATCAACATCAGCCAATTTTTCGAGATCGGTATTCAGTGCGCGGATGCGCTCACCGCGGCGCACGAGCGCGGGATCCTGCACGGTGACATTAAGCCTGAGAACATGATGCTCACCGAATCTGGGCAGGTGAAGCTGCTCGATTTCGGAGTTGCGCGAAACCTCGCGGGCGCGAGTGGCGCGACCAATGCCGACGCCACCCAATCGCTCTCGTCTTTTGCCTCTGTCGCTTCCATCGCCGGGACCCCGAGTTACATGGCTCCGGAAGTTTTGATGGGAACACTACCCGATTTTCGCGCCGACATTTTTTCTCTGGGCGTGGTTTTCTACGAGATGCTCGGTGGCCGGCATCCTTTTCTCGGCCCGACTCCTGCAGCCACGGCACTGCAAATCGTACAGCAGGAGGCTATGCCGCTCGAAAAGCTCAGCCACTCTATCCCTGCGCCGCTGACGCAAGTTGTGGCGAAGATGCTGCACAAAAAACCGGACGAACGATATCAGACTCCGCGCGAACTGGCTGCCGACCTGCGCGCGGTGCGTCTGGGATTGCGGCCGGCGATTTCCGGCGGGCGAAGTTTTCTAGGAAAACAAAATTGGAAAATTTCGCTATTTGGAGGCATTGCTTCCGTTCTCGTTCTGCTCGCCATTTTTATCGGCCGTCACCGAGAGCGGTTCTTTCCCAGTCTTCATTCCGTAACATCGCCGGCAGTGAAGACGCGGCCGTCCGTGGCCGTGCTCGGCTTCAAGAATCTTACGGATCGGCCGGACAAGGCCTGGCTTTCCACAGCGCTAGCGGAGATGTTCAGTGCGGAGCTGGCGTCGGGCGG
>JBAVUV010000016.1:0-1503 GCA_049696955.1 Candidatus Sulfotelmatobacter sp.
TCCCTGGACGGGCCCTCATGACAGCTGCTCCCTCATCCCCCGCAGACCTTCTCCAACGGTTGGCGGGCCACACCATTTGGGTAGTGGGTGACCTCATGCTCGATGAGTACGTCATGGGAGCGGTCGAGCGAGTCTCCCCCGAAGCGCCCGTCCCCGTGCTGCGCGTAGTCGAAACGGATCATCGCGTCGGTGGCGCCGCTAATGTCGCACGGCAAGTCGCAGCACTCGGCGGCCGCGTGATCCTCGGAGGCACCGTGGGCGCGGACCGTGCGGGCCATGAGCTTCTCGCACTCTCTAAGCGCTGCGCCGTCGACACGCAGGCAGTCGTTGTGGAACCCACGCGCCAGACCACCCGCAAGTTTCGCGCGTTGTCCCAAGGCCAGCAGCTCCTGCGCCTTGACTGGGAAGAAACAAGGGCTGTGGATGACGCGATCACCTCGCAGCTGATCGATCGGCTCGAAGCGAGTCCCACGCCGGCCATTATCGTGCTCAGCGACTACGCCAAAGGTGTCGCGAGCGCGCGCCTCATTGAAGGCCTGACGCGACTTGCAAAGACGGCAAACTGCCGGCTCCTCGTCGATCCCAAGCGGCCCACTTTTGGCGACTATCGGGGCGCTCACATTGTCACGCCGAATCTCGCCGAGCTCCGGCAAGCGGCCCCTCGGGGCTTCGACCCGACAAGTCTGACCGAGATCGCCTCCGTTGCACGAGAGATCGCCGAACAGTACGCGTTTGAAGCGCTGGTCGTCACCCTTGGCGAGCGCGGCATTCTGATCGCGCCAGCGCGCGGCCCGCACGACTACATCGCGGCGAGCCGCCGGGCCGTATTCGATGTGACCGGCGCCGGTGACACGGCCATCGGCGTGCTTGCGACGGCACTGGCAGCCGGAACCTCTCTCGCAAACAGTGCACTCTTCGCAAATGTGGCCGCCAGCGTTGCAGTGGGCGAGGTCGGGACCGCGGCAGTCACGCGGGAGCAAATTCGCCACGCGCTCGCCGGCTCCCCCTCGCTGAAAATCCTGGATCGCACGACGCTTGCGGCCCGTGTCGCAACGTGGCGGCTCGCGGGCAAACGGATTGCTTTCACAAACGGCTGCTTCGACCTGCTCCACGCCGGGCACCTGTCGCTGCTGCACACTGCCGCACGACAGGGTGATGTGCTTGTGCTCGCAATCAACAGTGATGACTCCGTGCGCCGCCTTAAGGGCTGCGGCCGCCCGGTCGTGTCCGCGGCCGAACGTGCCGCACTGCTTGCTGCCCTCGAATGCGTCGACGCGGTGACGATCTTTTCCGAAGATACACCGCTCGAGATACTTGAGATCGTGAGGCCGCAAGCCCTTGTCAAGGGGGGAGACTATCGACTCGATGATGTCATCGGTCGGGAACTGGTCGAGCGCGACGGTGGAAGGGTCGTGCTCGTTCCACTCGAGGACGCGCGGTCGACCACAGATCTTATAGAGCGGATTCGAAAGACATCCGGATAGCTGCCCAACCACGGCGTCA
>JBAVUV010000017.1:0-2952 GCA_049696955.1 Candidatus Sulfotelmatobacter sp.
CGCAGGCTCACTCGAAAACGCCCTTCAGGGAGCTCGCGAAAGAAGGCCGCAATCTCGACCTCTCCGATGGAGAGAACATAATTCACCAAACCTTCGCAGTCTTCTTCCTTCGCTCCGCAACGTTCCATTTGCTCTTGCGTCACCCAAGTCCAGCCAATGTGTCCCTCAGTATTAAGGTTACGCAAGGCCTCGCCCAGCAACCTCATCTTGGCCACAGAGTGCGCAAAATAAATGCTGCGCGCGCAGTGCGAAGGATCAGCCCCAGCCAGCACCAATTCGCGCGCCAGACCGAATGTATGCTCGTTCGTCCCCTGGAACATGAACGATCCGGTGTCGGTCATCAGCGCGGTGTACAGGCAAGTCGCAATCTCCGGAGACAACTGCGTTCCCGCTTCCCGCGCCAGGCGAAAGACCATTTCCCCGGTGGCCACGGCCTGCGGATCGATCCAATTCACGTCCGCAAACGGCCGTCCGCTCACGTGATGATCAATGCTAATCAGAAAGCGATTTTCCAAACCTTCCAGTCGTGTGCGATGGATGCTATCGCACTCCAGAATAATTGCAGCCTGGTAGTTTCCGCCGACTCGATCGGCCTGCACTACTTGATCGGCGAATGGAAGAGAGCGATAAACCCGCGGCACTCCGTCGTGCAGCAATACGTCGGCTTGCTTGCCCATGGCGCGCAATACCTGGCAACAAGCCAGCGCTGATCCGATGGCATCACCATCGGGGCGCGCATGAGACGTGAGAACGAACCGGTCACGCTGTTCGATCTGATGGAGAACGTCCTGCACCATAGCTATGCCTTCTTCGCACCCAGATTCGTATGAGACTTCATCCTTTTTTTCGCCCGCGCCAACAATTCTTCCACTCGTGCTTTTTCCCGCTCGGAGCGGTCCAGTCGAAAATATAATTCCGGCGCGCGCCTCAACCGCAAACGTTCCACCAACTCATGCCGGATATATTCTTTAGCGGCGAGCAAGCCCTCGAGGCTTCGCTCCGCTTCTTCATCGTCGCCATCTACATCTACGAGAACCTGCGCTGACCTGCCATCGTCGGCCATATGCACCGCAGTCACCCTCACAAGTCCTATACGCGGATCCGCCAGCTCCCCTTCCACCAGCGTCTCGATTTCCTCGCGCAAGGCCTCCCCTAACCGACCACGATGATATTTGAGCGCGCGCTTCTCCATCACTCGCCTCGAAGTAAAACGGATGAGAATATCAGAAAATCGACCGCGCGTGTTGGCCCCGAAGTGCCATTGTCGCGCACAAACGTGGCCATCAGGTAAGTACAGAGGTAACAAGGGGATGGCAATGACGCCAACCGCTCACTCCAAAATAGAGGCCGCACTTGACCCGTAACAAAAGCGTTTTGTCTAGAGATATTCCACGAACGAATCGGCGATCTCCGCACCGTGGTTGTTGGCGATGCGCGTGGCCTGTCGCTCTACGTTCTTCATCAATCCATCGAGATAATCTCGCGAATCGGAGATGCTGACAACGCCAATCATGGCGCGATTCCACACCGGGCTGGCATCGAGTTCGGCGACAGAAACGTTAAAACTGGCTCGCAGCCGGTCTTTCAGACTGCGCACCACCTGCCGTTTGCCCTTGAGCGACTGCGCCGCTTCGATATGAAGTTCGATAGTGAGGAAGGCGATGGGCATTCAATTCTCAGTGGTCGGTTCCCAGTTCCCAGTTGAAAACCAAAGCTTCTGACTGAGAACTAAGCACCGAGGCTGAGAACTGTTTCTACGCAATCACTTCCGCGGCAATTCTCTCGGTCGCAAAGGCCTCGATCACATCGCCGACTTTGATATCGCCGTAGTTTGAGATGGAGATACCGCACTCCATGCCGTTCGTCACTTGGCTGGCATCATCCTTAAAGCGCCGCAGCGATCCCACTTTGCCCTTGAACACCTGCACGTTGTCGCGCAGCAGGCGGACTTCGGAGTCGCGCTTGATCAAGCCATCGCTCACGCGGCAACCACCCACGGTCCCAACTTTCGGAATTCGGAACACGTTCAGCACCTCGGCGCGGCCCTGGTAGTTTTCTTTGAAAGTGGGTTCGAGCAAGCCGCTCATGGCGCGCTTGATCTCATCCTGCAGTTCGTAAATGATCGAGTGCAGGCGGATATCGACTTTTTCCTGCTCGGCAAGTTCCTGCGCCTTGCGCTCCGGCCGCACGTTGAACCCAATGATGATTGCATTCGACGCCGATGCGAGAAGGACATCCGTCTCGGTAATCGCGCCCACGCCGGATCGCAAGAGTTTCAAACGAACCTTCTCGTTCGAGAGTTTCGTCAGCAGATCGGTGATCACCTCTACCGAGCCCTGCACATCGCCCTTGAGAATGACGTTCAATTCCTTCGTGCCGGCAGCCTTGATCTGCTCCGCCAACCCTTCGAGCGATACACGCGAACTCTTGGCCAGTGCGGCCTCACGCGATTTCTGCTCTCGGTACTCGGAAATGCCGCGCGCCTTGTCGCGATCGGCAACCACCACAAACTGATCGCCGGCTTGGGGCAATGCTTCCATGCCGATAATTTCGACCGGCGTAGAAGGAGGAGCCGTCTTCAACTGCGCGCCGCGATCGTCAAACATGGCACGCACTTTGCCGTAAACATTGCCGACTACAAAATTGTCCCCCGCGTTCAGGGTTCCGTTCTGCACCAAGACCGTGGCCACCGGACCGCGACCGCGATCGAGCTTGGCTTCGAGCACCACACCGGTTGCGGCGCGTTCAGGCGTGGCTTTTAACTCGCCCAGGTCGGCGACCAGGCAAATCATTTCCATCAGCAGATTCAGATTCGTTTTCTTCTTCGCCGACACATCGACAAACACCGTCTTGCCGCCCCACTCTTCCGGCATCAGGCCGCGGTCGGCAAGCTGTTTCTTCACGCGATCCGGCAAGGCATCCGGCTTGTCGATCTTGTTCACCGCCACGATA
>JBAVUV010000018.1:0-5410 GCA_049696955.1 Candidatus Sulfotelmatobacter sp.
AGCGGCAGACTGAAATTCGGGAAACGTTTTCCAATACCACGGGGCCGGCCCTACGGTACGCGCGAGTTGTTGCCGGATACTGGTCAAGTTTGTAATTGGTATGCGGTGAAATTGGTCATCGGATAACCAAGTCGTTTGGGGATCGAAAGGACAGGCGGTTAGATCGCCAAATCGCACGATCGCCCACCGACTCAATCAATCGGCGGCTGGTACGCTTGCGCCCTTCACGTTCGCGCGAATGAACTTCACGATGCCATCCATCGCCGCGCCGGGCTGAAAGATGGCGGCGACGCCAAGCTCCTTGAGTGCGCTGATATCCTGATCAGGAATGATTCCGCCCACCAGAACCAGGACATCATTCATTTTATTTTGTTTGAGTAAATCCATTACACGGGGGACAATCGCATTGTGCGCGCCGGAGAGAATCGACAGTCCGATTACCTGCACATCTTCCTGCAGCGCCGCGCTTACAATCATTTCTGGCGTCTGGCGCAATCCGGTATAAATCACCTCCATGCCCGCGTCGCGCAAGGCGCGCGCTATTACTTTGGCGCCGCGGTCATGACCATCGAGGCCGGGCTTCGCAACCAACACTCGGATCTTGAGATCAGCCATCGCACTCATTTAATCACAGTGGCCACCTTCGAGCACAGAAGCGCCGCGTCTCGATTTTTACTCAAAGCGTCTTTGTATCCAAACTCCGCCACAAATACCAACACGCCACACTGCGGTAGGGCTCCCAGCACTTCGCGATCTTTTCCATTTGCTGAGGGGTTGGCAGCTTGATCTTGCGCTTCCGGGCCTTCTTCCCCACCGGAGATTTCTTTCCAGCGGATGAGTCACTCGCAGCTTTTGCGCGCCGCGCATCCACGTAGTGTTTAAAGATTGCCATGCGTACTCCGAAATCGCCAGACGGCAGTACGTTCTGTCGTTTCAGTGTAAACATCAGAAACATCTGGGCCGTCCAAATGCCAATGCCCTTCACTTGCGTGAGATGCTCAATCACTTGCTCATCCGACAGTTTCGACAACCGCGAAAAATCGACCAGTCCGGCGGCTGTCTTCGCCGCCAGATCTTTTAAATAGGCTGACTTCTGCTTCGACAACCCAGCGCCACGCATTTGCTCGTTGCTGAGACCGAGAATTCCTTCCGGCGTCAGCGGTTCGCCGGCCAGGGAGGCAAAGCGCTTGAAGATGGTTTCTGCCGCCTTGCCGTTCAGTTGCTGATAAACGATGGCTTCTGCCAGGCTGTGAAATTCGGGTGGCCCAAACTGCATGCGGCATGGTCCAATGCGAGCAATGATCGCCCGCAAAACGGGATCGGATTTTTTAAGATGGTTGAGCGCTTTTCGCACGGGATTGCTAGCCCTGAAACGTTGCAAATTATCTTTATCATAAAAATAGTCGCGCAAGCGAATAAACAACGAACACGACGATTACTAGCCTACTGCGTAAACAGAAATAAACAATCCAGTGAGTTTCCAATCTCCCTGAACAGACATTTCCGCATTACCCTTTACTCTTGCCGGCAGGAAGCTGGAATCCAATACGTTTTCGCGGCGGATCCTCTGGCGTCATCAACTCCTTGATCGCTTCGATCAAATCCTGAATGGTGGAATCGTGGGTATCCAACCGGTTCTCCAGTTCATCAATTTTTCCCGCAAGCTTACGATTGTTAGCCAGCATCTCTCGTAGTCGGACGAACGCCCGCACTACAAATACGCTCATCTCGACGGCGCGTTCGGAGTTAAGCACGGTCGCCGCCATAATTGCGCCGTGTTCGGTAAATGCATACGGAAGGTATCGCCGCCCACCGCGTCTCTCTTTTGAGGTCACAAATTGTGACCTCAAAGCTTCGTATTCTTTGGCGCTGAGTTGGAAGACGAAGTCGGCAGGAAAGCGTTTCTGATTGCGCTTGATCTGCTGATTAAGAACTTTTACCGGAACCCCGTAAAGCTCGGCAATATCGGCGTCGAGAATTACCCGCTGATGGCGAAGAAGCAAGATACGCGATTCCACAGCATAAGGTGAGGGCACCCGGCGTTTCGGCATTTTGAGCAGTGTCGCACTTATTCTTTTTTTCATTTGAGGTCACAAAATGTGACCTCAATCATATCCCGGGAGCGGTGCGTTTTCGGTGTTGATGAGCAGCAAACTTCGCCAGCGGACGAAGTCCGTCCTTATTTGGGAGAGGCCTCTCAGCTTCGTTCTAGGACTCGTCCTGCACCAACCAGTCCATCGCCGCCGCCTGCGTCTTGAACACTGGGAAGTCACGTTGCGAGAAGTTCTTGAAATGCTCGTAGAACACATGCGGCATGCTCTCGGTGCCAACCCATGCCGACCTCTTCACATAGGGACGATCCAGCGCAAGAACTTCCTTCATCCGCGTGGCCACAGCTTTATCGATCTGCGCTTCAGTGAAGTCGGCCAGAGTCAGCAACGATCCGGGAGCGTGGCGCGCAATATCGGCGCGAACCAGATCGAGCAGCAATAAAATTTCTTTCGCGGAGCAGTGCGAGAAGTCGATGATGTAAATTACATGGCCCTTGTGTTTGACAATGCGCAGGCGCTCGTCATTAGGAGTTCCGCTCGTGCTCATGCCAGCAGCGACTCCACCACGCTATAAGCGCCATCCAGCGCGGCATCCAGCGCGGCCGCGTCTTTTCCTCCGGCCTCGGCCAGGTCGGGACGGCCGCCGCCCTTGCCTCCCACTTTCTGTGCCACCGGCCCGATGACTTTCCCAGCCTGCACTCGGCCGGTTAGATCCTTCGTGACCCCCACGATCAACGACACGTTACCATTCGAAGCCGATCCCAGCACCACCACTCCCGAGCCGATCTTGTCGCGCAGTTGATCGACCAGCGTCCGCAGTTGCGTGCGCTCAAGATTGTCCACGCGATGCGCGAGGACTTTCACGCCTCTAACTTCTTTCACTTTTTCGCTGATGTTGGCTGTGCCGATCGAAGCCGAGGCCGATTTCATCCGCGCCTGATCCAGTTCCCGCGCCAGACGCTTGATCTCGGCATCTTTCTTGTCGAGCTCCAGCTTCAACGCGTCCGCGGGAGACGTGGAGTCGGAATGCGCCGCCATGCTTGCCACATAATTTTCCAACGCGTGGTCCTTGCGGAAGTGCGCCAGCGATCCCTCGCCCGTAACCGCTTCCACTCGCCGCACCCCCGACGACACGCTACCTTCTTTCAAAATCTTGATCAGCCCAATCTCGCCGGTTGCGCCCGTGTGCGTGCCGCCGCAAAGCTCGGTCGAGAAATCGCCAATCCGCACCACGCGCACCCTGTCGCCATATTTCTCGCCAAACAGCGCCATCGCGTGATAAGTGTTAATCGCCTCGTCGATCGGCACGTCGGTAATCGTCTCGACGATCTGGTTGCGCAAAACTTCTTTGTTGATGATGTCTTCAATGTCCTGCAACTCTTCGTCTTCGACTGCCGTGAAGTGCGAGAAATCGAATCGCAAGTGATTGGGCGCTACCAGCGACCCCGCCTGCTTCACATGCTTCCCCAAGACCTCGCGCAGCCCGGCATGCAACAAATGCGTAGCCGTATGATTTCTCATTGTCGACCGGCGAACGTCGGCATTCACCACCGCGTCCACTTTGTCGCCAACGCGGATCGCTTGTTTCACGACAACCTGATGCGCCCGTACTCCCTGGATCGGCGCATAGCATCCAGTCACTTCAGCAACGACGGTATTGTGATCGTCGGAATAAAACCATCCCTTGTCGCCGACCTGTCCGCCGGAATCGGCATAAAACGGGGTGTGATCAAGAATGACTTCGCCGGATTCACCAGCTTTGAGTTCCTGCACACCCTGGCCGTTCTTGATGATGGCAAGGACTTCGCAGCCATCGGAGCGAGTCTGCCGATAGCCTTCGAAGATTGATTTCGGAAGCTGCTGGTAGGCGGGATTCGCCGTTTGCTTGGTCCCACCTTTCCAGGAGGCACGAGCGCGGGATCTCTGGTCCTCCATCGCGCGATCGAAACCAGTTTGATCGAACACAATTCCCCGATCACGAGCCGCATCCTGCATGAAATCCAGCGGCATTCCGAACGTGTCGTATAGTTTGAAAGCTTCTCCGCCGGCGAGACGCTCGCCAGATGCCTTTAGCAGGTCCTCTAGTCTCTCAAGACCGATATCCAGCGTGTGTGCGAATCGGGACTCTTCAAGGAGGATATTCTGAGACACTCTTTCCGCGGTTTCCTTCATCTCCGGATACGCATCCTGCATAAGATCGCGAACCGCGAATACCATCTCATGCAGAAAAGGTTTCGTTTGTCCTAGCAGCCTTCCGTGCGTGATCGCGCGGCGAATAATCTTCCGCAGCACATAGCCGCGCCCTTCGTTTGAAGGCAGCACTCCATCCGAAATCAGAAACGTTGCTGCGCGGGAATGATCAGCGATCACTCTGAGGGACGCGGCGGATTTGTGGCTGGGAGAGCTTGCCGAGCTTCGCTCGGCCTGGACAGCCGAGGCGGCTGTCCCCACATGGCTCGTGGAGCCGCGGACGCCTTCGTCCGCCCCCCCAGTACCAGTCAGCTCCGCCGCCCGCTTGATCAGCGGCGTAAACAAATCCGTCTCATAATTCGAAATCACGCCCTGCAACACCGCCGTCACCCGCTCCAGTCCCATGCCCGTATCAATCGACGGTTTGGGCAATGGATTCAGCTTGCCGCTCGCGTCGCGGTCGAACTGCATGAACACCAGATTCCAGATCTCGACATAACGTCCGCAATCGCACGAAAAGTGGCAGTCCACGTGACCTTGCTCAGACGCGGCCGGCCCCATATCGTAATGAATCTCACTGCACGGTCCGCACGGACCGGTGTCGCCCATCTGCCAGAAGTTATCCTTTAAACCCATCTCAAAGATTCGATCTTTGGGGACGCCTTGCCCCACCCACAGGTCGTACGCTTCGACGTCGCGCTCCACGCCGGCTTCGCCTTTGAAGATGGTCGCGTACAGCTTCTCTTTGTCGATCCCGAACCATTCCTTCGAAGTAATCAGCTCCCACGCGTACGCAATCGCATCTCTCTTGAAATAATCGCCAAAAGAAAAATTTCCCAGCATCTCAAAAAACGTGTGATGCCGATTGGTGAACCCCACATTTTCCAGGTCGTTATGCTTACCGCCGGCGCGCACGCATTTCTGCGAAGAAGACGCACGGGCGTAATCGCGCTTCTCCAGTCCCAGAAAAACATCCTTGAACTGGTTCATCCCCGCGTTTGTGAACAGCAACGTAGGGTCATTCGCCGGGACCAGCGACGACGAATGCACCTCCTTGTGCCCCTTCTGCACAAAAAAGTCGAGAAACCTGCGCCGAATTTCAGATCCTGTCAGCATTTTCGGTGAGCTTTAATTTTAGCACCGCGAAACAGAACGACTAAGGGCGCAGA
>JBAVUV010000019.1:0-2000 GCA_049696955.1 Candidatus Sulfotelmatobacter sp.
GTCACTCGCGGCTGGAGCAGGAGGAGGACATACCGGCGGCGTCAGATAAGACAAGGCGAGGGGATACACGTCGCGCAGGCTGGTGGCGTCGGGAGCGTCCGCTTGCACCGCGGCCCCTAGTTCCTGCTGCGCCTTGGCATAATCCTTGGCCTGGAACGCCGCCATGCCGGCTGCGCCATTGAAAATTCCCGCGGTCTCCGATTTCAGCTTCGCGAAATCGGCATCGGATGTACCTTCCGGCTTCGTGGCAGTTTGCAGGCACTGCAAGCCTTTTTCTCCGTATTGCCCGGCCTCGGTGAGATTTTGCGTGGCGTTCGGCCCCCCTTGCTCTGCCGCCGCCCGTTTCGTAAAAGAAAGCAAGGCCAGCGCGCGCAAATTACAGGGATTCGCCTGCAAGACCTTGATCGCGGTCTCTTGCGCCTTGGGCGCATTTCCGGTCTGCCCATACGCACTCATAAGGAGCTCGAGCGCGTCTTCCTTCATCACGCTATTCGGGTACTGCGTGAGGAACGCCTCCAGCCCGCTGATTTTGGCAGCCGCATCCTGCTGCTGGATGGCTCCGACGTAGGCATTGTATTCGGCTGGATCTTTGATCTCTTTTTTCTGAGCGGGGGCAGCGCTCTTGGTGGGCGTGGCAGTCGCCGGCGCTGACGTAGTTTGCGCGACGGCGGTAACGGCGGCTACCAGCAACATCGCGAGAACGATCTTCTTCATTCCTGTGGCTCCTTCATTTTTGGGAAGCTGGATTCACGTACCGCCCGGCCTCCGAGCAAGGCCGGGTTCTCCATGCCAACTGCGTGCCATGGGAGAGTACCCCGTAGATCCTCCGGCCGCATGCACGATCAGGGGGCGGCTTAAGAATATTCCGGTGAGCGGATTATATGGATGTAACCCCGCTTAGGCAAGCAAGTTGCGTTCCGAAGTCCTCCCTGAAACCTTGGATGCCGGAAAGACCGCGTGCGTCATGGCTTGCCCAGACCTCCGCGCCTGATGCGGAGGCGAAAACGCCCACAAAAAACCATAGATGCATGTCCGGAGAGTCCCGTTTCACGGAGGAGCAGCCGGGGAGTGGCGGGACAAAGAGATTACCGATCGGACCTTTGTGGATGCTCTACACATTCATCCCCGAGGAGCGAACGAGGTCTTCACGCCGCCAGCGATCGCACTTGGTCGTGCAATTATCGCTTTGCTCGGTGGTGAGTTACCGGAAGCACCGAAAGGAGAAGCTTGGTTCTTCGGTACATCAACCGGTCGCACAACCATACGAATGACCCCTTCGTGGGATGGACGATGGACGTGAACTGCCAAATTGGTGAAATATCCCTTCACTCCGGGCAGCGGTAAGTGTAAGGTAGCCAAGTTAACTCGCGCGGGGGGCCGCCACGTCGTTCGGGGAAGGAGTTACCACGGTGATCCGGTTTCCCAGACCCGCAATACAAACTCCAATTGAGTCTCCGTACTTCCCTTTGAAATCCGCTACAGTCCGGGGTTTATGTTTTCTGCCGGCAGCGCAGCAAAGGCGCACGTTGTTGCTGGGGCTTCTCTGCCTGATTATCTCAACCAGTGCCCACGCCGCAACCATCACCGGAACCGTCAAAGATCCCTCGGGCGCGGTAATCGCCGGCGCGAGCGTCGAAATTACAGGCGAAGGCCTCGCGCAGCCGATCACGCTCCTTTCCGATGGTCAGGGAAAATTCACCACGCCCGATCTGAAGCCCGGTAAATACACAGCCCGCATAACCCACGATGGCTTTGAGACCGCAACCGAAAATGTCGACTTACACGACACCACCGCCGACTTGCAACTCACGCTTACAGTGGCCGGAGAGAAGACCACCATCTCCGTGAACCAACGCACCGCGAATTCCGATGCCGTCTACCGGCAGCTGCGCGACATCGGCGCCGGCGAAACTTATCGAATCGACAATTTCACTCTTCCCTGGGACGCGGCAACCTTCCAATTCACCAAAGGCACGCTAACCTTCCTCAAGCCTGTCGAC
>JBAVUV010000020.1:0-4852 GCA_049696955.1 Candidatus Sulfotelmatobacter sp.
GTTCCCTGTCCATATCCGGATTCGCGAGAAAGATTTTGGTGGCGCAGCTTTCAATGATGACGTCGAGGATGTCGGAGCGTCTGAGTTCGTCGAGCGATTGCGTTGACAGAACCATCGCGGCGTTGTGCTTGCGCCAGGTCTTGAGGGCTTCCACCACATATCGCTGGATGGCGGGGTTTTTCAAAAACACCCAGGCCTCGTCGATGAAAAAGGCTTTGAAAACCGAGCTGATCTGGCGGTTCGCGATAGCGGCGTTGGCGCGGTGCAGGATGTAGAAGAGCAGCGGCTCCAGGAGTTCCGGGTACTGGCTCATGCGCTGGAAGTCGAAGCACTGAAAGCGGGAAAAGGAAATGGTGTCTTCCGGATTGTCGAAGAGAAATCCGAACTGGCCGCCGCGGGTCCACTTGGATAGCCGGTTCGCCGTGTCGCGCCTGAGCGTGTTCGCCAGCACGCTGAGCGTGCGCAATGTGGGGTCTATGGAATATAAGTTCTCGATTTGCTGGAACAGGTCACGCTCGGTAGCGGGGTCCAGCTCACCCGCCTTCGGCCCTTGCATCAACACTTTCAGGAAAAGGGCCAGGAAGTCGAAGTTTTCCTTGGTGGGCCGCAGTGAAAACGGATTAATTCTGAAATCCCCGGAATCCAGGCCCACGCGAACATAGGAGCCGCCGAAAAGCTGCGTGAGGCTTTCAAAACTTCCGCCCAGATCGAAGATGAACGTGTGCGGATCGTATTTCTGAAGATTGGTGATGAGGAAATTCAGCAGGAAACTTTTCCCGGCGCCCGTCCGCCCAAGAATCATAGTGTGAGCCACGTCGCGGTAGTGGAGATTCAAGTAGTAAGGCGTGCGGTGATTGGTCTCGAGAACCGCGAGATATTCCTCGCGGAGATGGGCGTTGCGTTGCTCGCCACAGTGAAGCGTGAAGAGAAACGAGAAATCCGCATAATTGGTATTGAGCAAGTACAGGCAACGCAGGTTGAAGGCGTGATTGCCAGGAACCGCCGCAAGAAAGGCGTTCAGGAGATTGTATTTCTCTTCATAGAGCTGGGCGTCGTGGACACTGAAGACCTTGTAGAACTCGGCGCAGGCCCGGTCGACCTTGGCCATTTCGAGGTCGTAGATGACGACCGTAAGCGAAAACCGGCCGAAGTAGTTGCCGTGCAGTTCGATCTCCTGAATGGCGTCGCCCAGCTCCCGCACCTGGGATTCCTTGGAATCGTCGAGGAGCACGTCTTGCATGGGAGCGTCGTTGAGGCTGACCTGGCTGGCGAAGGAACGTTTGGTGTTATGGAAATGGCGGCGTCTTGACTGGATCGCGCGGCGCATCTTGCCGGAATCTTCCTTTTTCCATTCGGTCACGACGTAATAATTGGCTTCGACTTCGAGCAGCCGTTTGAAGATGAGCGGAAAGCTCTGGGCGGAAGGTTCTTTGAGCGTTAAAACCTTGACGTAGTAATCATCCACGCGCAGAAATCCGCGGTGGCATTCGATGGGAGATTCAGGGAGGAAATAATCAAGGAAGGTGTCGTATTTGAGTCTTGCTAGTTCCAGTTTGTCGGGGGCGAAGTTGAGCGTGCGCTTGAGAACGCCGAAGGCCTCCTGTTTGTCGAGCAAGCGCACGGTGAGAAAGTCGCTGACTTGCAGGATGAAGCCGCGCGCCTTCTGCAGTAGCGCGGCCTGAGCGCCGCTGACGTGCTGGCCCAAGGTTACGACTTGCTTGCGCGAGGAGAAATGTGCGTGCAGGTCGGCAAGAGCCTTCCGCGGATTTTTCGGAAGCTCGGCGAGCGCACTTCCGAGTTTGTGCGCCGCCTGAAATCCCTGCAACAACACCACGTAATAGACGGACAAAGAAAACAGCGTGTCGGCCTTGCTCGCGAGATAGGCGATGCGATTCTTGATCGCGGTGTTCACGATGGGGTTGGCATAGAGCTTGTACGGGATCGCTTGGTTGTTCTGTTTGAACAGGTATTGGTAGAGGCGGTAGCGTTCGTCGAACAGCTTGAGAGCTGATTCCAGGCGTTTCGTTAAACCATCGATGGATGCGTCGTCCAGACACTCATAGTCCACGCCGCGTACTTCCAAAATGACGCCCACTTCCCCGCTCTTGGTAAGAAAAACCTGCGGACCAATGAATCCGTAGAGATTGATCTGCTCGCCCAGCGAGCCGGCGTCGTTGTAGTTTTTGAAGATTCGGCTAAGCCTGAGCATGGCCATCCCTTCGGATTTGAATGGGAGCGAATTTCATCGGGTCGTACTGCGGGCACAGCCTTGCGGCGCGCAGCAGAAAGCGCAGGATCTGGGGGTCGGTTTGCGTGGCCCACCGTGCCAGGAAGTAAAGCAACAGAAACATCAGCAACCCACCTAACAGACTGTTCAGCAGATTGAAAGTTGCAGCGCCCAGGCACATGGCGAAGAAGAACAGCTTTCGTTCGGCCCCCAAAATGGTAAGAGGCCGGTACAGCGAACGACGGACTCGGTTGATCCTTCTTGCTTCCGCCATGAGTTTCTCCGTGCCGAGCACCATTCAGTTGCCGGGAAAAAGCCACGCCAGGAAATTCACCGCGGCGATGGCCATGCCAACACCAAAGAGCACGCCGGCGAGTACACGCTTCGATCCGCCTTCCCCGAAAGCGAAGGTCAGGCCGGCCACGACGATGGCGACAAGCGAGAGTCCGCGAGCGATGGTGCTGGTGAAGGCCGTCTCTAGAACGTTGACGGCGTTCTCCCAGGGCGAATTGCCGGCTCCTTGCGCGAAGGCAGGTGCAGCGAGAAGAAGCGTGAAACCCAGGGTGGTGAGCAGTGTACGCAGCCAGGAGCTGTTGAGATATGTGCGAAGCAGTCGCTTCATGTTCGGGTTCTCCCTGTCTTTTCCGAATCCTGATGAGGGGCCGTTGAGAGGGAGTTCCCGCTGGCTGCGGCTCGCAGAATGAAAACGGGTAGCGATTGAGGAGACACGACTGTCCGCGCCGGTTCCTGGACATCCCCCGTCCAGGCACACTTGGAGCGTTTGCTCCGAGTACAGCGTTATCCCACAATCGCGTCCGTCCCTTCGTGCGGGCCGCACGCGAGACAGGGCCCCTTATCGAAGGAATCAGCCGAGCCCTGTCGGCGGGAGTTAACCGGCGAGAACTCCCCTCGCACTACTAATCAGCCACGGAAAACAAAAACGGACCGGGTACCAGAGAACCATTTTTTCACCCGAGCCTGAGAGTAGGCGAAGCGGCCGAAACGTGCAGACAAAAGGACTTTCGCGAGTAACCAATTTCATCGAGAAAACAGTTTCAGTTGTTCAGGCTCGCGCGGCCGTGGTCTTCGGGCAATACGGCGGAGTCGATCGAGAAGGCGCTGGATACGATGCCGGATCGCTACGACAGAATGGCCGCTGCGGCGCGCGAGCTCGGGGCCGGAGACGCCTTCGAGCTTGAACTGAGTCAACAGTTCCCGTTCTGCCGAGGAAAGCCATCCCCGGCGCTCGCAGTCATCGAGAAAGTGTTGCAGCAAGATTTTCGAGCGGGAATCCTCCACGCGGAGATCGGACTCAAGAATGCCGGTTGCAGTTCCATCCATTTCATTCCGCAATGAGATCCGGGATTCGCGGATGGCCCAGCGAAACGCGCTGCGGCGTATCTTTCGTGCGATGGTGAAGGCCAGGTGCGAGTGGCGTGACTGGAGTTCCTGCGACGGAAGAAATTCCAGCAGACTCGCAAACAGGTGTTGGGCGGCATCATCGCGGGCGATTGCCGGAAATGCGATGGTAACCTGCGTTGCTGTTCGGTGCATGGTCGGAATGAAGGCCAGCAGCAAGAGACCGTGCCTCATCGGACCGAGCGGCGCGTCGCTGCTTGGCTCCAACAGTTCAAGAAGGATCCGGTCGGACAACGAGTTCTGTTCCTGATCCTGCTGACCGTGAAGGTGCTGGATCAGTGCCAGGGCACTTGGAAACGCGGACAGGGTTTGGTTGCACGCAGTGAACAACCGGAATTCTTCCCGGCTGCGAACCTCATTCAGTTCGGCGATGAGGCTCGATTCCAACCGACAAATTAGACAGCCACAGTTGGACCCGACCATCATGGGAATGCTCCGGCGTGCTGGGCCGATCCCCGTCTGCGATCGAAAGGGGAACGCTCCCTCTCTGTTTACAAACGTGGTTCGGGCGTTACGGCGGCAGGGGGGATGAGCCAGCCGTTTTCGGGATCAGTGCCATTGATAAGGCCGAATCCCTCCCGCGAGTGGTCGGAACCGGCGAGTCGCCCACGGTGGAACGATGTTGCTGCGCGACACACGCGAGAAGGGAAATTCCTTCTGTTCGGTCGGAGAGGCGGCCAGCACAAGAAACGGGCCCCGGCTCTCGCCGGGGCCCGGTCCAATCGAGCTTCAGAACGGAACGTCACCCGACGGTTCGGGAGTTTCCTCAGAAGCCGTGGAACCGGAAGTGATCGCATCCGGTTCCGGCTCGCCGCGGTCGAGCCTGCGCACGGAGTCGGCGCGAATCGACCAAGAAGTAATCTTGATCGTTTCCGCTTTCTTGCCTTTGCCCGGACGCTGGTAGATCGAGCTGATGAGGCTGCCTTCGACCAGAACGTGCGAGCCCTTCTTGAGGTTGTCGAGCGCGTACTGCGCGAGACGCGTGCGGAAGATCGCGACCCGGTGCCACTCGGTCTTGGAGAGCCATTCGTCTTCGGTGTTCGTCCAGGAACGCTGCGTCGCGACTGAAAGCACGGTGAACTTCGTGCCGTTGCCCTTCGCTTGGCGCTGCTCGGGATCGGCTCCGAGGAATCCTACGATTGTTACGGAATTGAGGTACATGTCTTTCTCCTTTTTTTGCCCCATTTTCCTGAGGCACCCAAAAGC
>JBAVUV010000021.1:0-7311 GCA_049696955.1 Candidatus Sulfotelmatobacter sp.
GTGGACCGCATCGCGCTGGAAAAGATGGCCAAGACGGCGCCATCCGACGGCGTGGTGCGCGGAAATCTTTCGCAAATGAATGTGATCGATCTGATGCAGTCGCTGGAGATGGGGCGCAAGAGCTGCCAGCTCAAACTGAACAACGAAGGCGAGAAGTGCGAAGTCTTTTTTGTCGAGGGGCAGGTGAAGCACGCGACTTATGGATCTTTGCTGGGAGATCAGGCGGTCTTCAAGGTCCTGCGCTGGACCGGCGGCAACTTCGAACTCAACTTCGAGGGCAAGACTGATCAGGAAACCACGCAGCTCAATACGCAAGGCCTGCTGATGGAAGGTTTGCGGTTACTGGATGAATCGCACCGCGATAGCAGTGACGATGCCGCCGGCGAGAACAGCGACAACACCTCGAGCGCTGCCGCCAGTGCTGAAACCACCGCTAGTGTGAGTGCTAACACGAGTTCCGCCAGCGGCGGCGGCCGGCGCGCCGAAGAGGAGGATGATGTTCTCCTCGACAACTGAGGCGAAGCTGCCGGCAAATTTTTCTGCGGCTGTGATCACGGTCAGCGATTCCTGCGCACGCGGCGAGCGCGTGGACGTTTCTGGGCCAGCGGTTGCCGAGCTGCTGGGAAAATCTGGCTTTCCTGTGACGGCGAAACAAATTGTGCAGGACGATTCGATGCAGATTCAGAATGCCCTGGTCCATCTGGCGCTGGAGGTCCGATTGATTGTGACCACGGGCGGGACTGGCATTGCCGAGCGTGACGTTACGCCGGAGGCAACCGAAGCGATTTGTGAGCGTGTGATCGATGGCGTGGCGGAGCGCATGAGGAGTGAGGGCTATAAGAAGACTCCATTTGCAGCTCTGAGCCGCGGAGTGTGCGGCGTACGGAGCAAGACTCTGATTTTGAATTTGCCGGGCAGTCCCAGCGGGGCGGTGGAGTCGCTGCAGGCGGTCCTGGAACTGATTCCTCACGCGTTGAATTTGTTGGACGGTAGGACCGAGCATTCATAGCATTTCTATCGAGAACCAAAATCGCTTGCGGTTTCCATCCCCACGAACAGTAAAACTCCTTTGAAAACTCTAGGACACATTCTGGCGCGGTATACAGCGTGGATTATGCATTTGCTGGGGCCGCTGGGGGTTTGGGGCGTGTTCGCGGTCGCGTTCGCGGATTCGGCGCTTCTGGGAATGCCGGTGGATGCAGTCGTGGCGCTTTACGTTTATCGCGATCACCAGCATCTGTTGTTTTACGTGCTGCTGGCTTCGCTGGGGTCGACGCTGGGCAGCATCCCGCTCTATTTCGTGGGCTACGAAGGCGGCGAGATCGTTTTGCGTAAACGGATTTCCGAGGAGCGCTTTTTGCGGATTCACCGCTCGTTTGAGCGGCATGAATTTTGGGCGCTGATGTTTCCCGGAATGCTGCCGCCGCCGATGCCGTTCAAGATTTTTGTGTTGGCGGCGGCGGTGTTTGAGATGAAGTTCCGCGACTTTCTGGCGGCGATTTTTGCGGGAAGATGTGTGCGCTTTCTAGCAGAGGGATTGCTGATTCTATATTTCGGGCCCCAGATTCTGGATTTATTGGGAAAGGTATTTCGGAGACATTTTTATTGGGTGCTGGGAACGGTCGTAGTGGGAGTAGTGGTATGGCTGGTGCTGCGGAGTCGACCAAAGAAGTCAGACCTGGTCGGCTAAAGCTCAATCTATTGGTAAGTTATCGCAGCGCTGGAACCGCCGCGCCACCCAAGTCACGATCTTCTACTCCGCCTAGAAGCGTTCTCTTAATGCTTTATGCGGCGGCGACGTGATCGCTGGTTTTGTGGAACCAGCCTGACAGCGCATGCAGGAACACCGGCGTTCCGAACATTGCGATGGAGAAAAATAAATCGCTCTCCACGGTCCCGCGGAAAAATGGAATGCCGGCGGCGTAGGACATCATCAAGCCGTTGAAGGATCGGGGATACATCTGCGACCACGCAGCCCACACGGCAAAATTACTGATCAGGAAAAACGAAACTGAGCTGGCCAGCGCAGCGCCGATCACTCGAGCTGGCCCCGACTTCTCGCGAAGATTTGTGCCAAGCCAGAGTATGGCAGCATACCAGGCGAACGTGACCAGAATGTCCCACGACAAGGCATAGGAGTAAATAAACTTCGTGAGGATAATGTCAGTGGCGGCGAACAGGACCAAGGGAACCCACATCTGGCGCCGGGAGCCGCGGGCGCCAAAGAACAGCAGCGAGGCCGCGACCGGAGTAAAGTGCCAGGCGTGCGGCAGAACATTCAGCGGGCCTAGAAATGGCAAGAAACGCACTGCAATCGCTAATAGAACGAATAAATAGGGCAGCATAGGCACCTCACGGAAGCAAATATTATTGTGGGGGAGAAGGGGCGAGTACGTCAAGGGAAGACGGAGCAACTAGCTCACTGGGCGCTACTCATCGTTTCGCCGCCATGGCGCTAGAGGTCATTTTCCGCAATCACGGTTCAGGATAAGTCTTTCGGTTTGCGCCCGAACCGTAAACATCGCCGACAACCCGCAGGTTTCGGTCAAGCTGAACCCCCGCGCCCAGTGGCTTGGACGCTTCATCATGACCACCTCGCATGCGACTGAGCAGGCTGGGAAGCTGCGCATAGCGTAAATCCTGAAAGTTCACAATGTAGCCCTGCTGGCCGGAATCGAGAGTTTCGGTCTGAGTGATGGGATATTTTGCCCAGTCAAGGTAGACGCGTCCGAGATAGGAGCGTTTGGCGGCCAGGGTGATGGGCGTTTCTTCCGGCTTGTAGCGGATCTGAAGCGCGTCGTCTTCGGCGTCCCCGGGATCGACCTCGGGAGATAGAGAGTTCACCGGAGCGAGTGCAAAGAAATTCTTAGTTTCGATTACTCCATACCAGTGGAATGGACTGGCGAGAGCGGGATAGGCGGAAGCTCTAATCGGGTCGGCGCCGTTGTAAGTGCGGGCTTCGAGAGCGTTCACTGCACGACGATGTTCGTAATCACGCACCATCCACAAAAGCACGACCGCAATGAGGGCGAAAGTGGCAGCGGTGCGGCCACGCGGGCCGCGTTGGCGCGCGCCGATTTCTTTGTCGATCAGCGAGAAGAATGCAGGGACGAGCAATCCGAGCAGCAGGCAGGTAAACATAATGGGCTCGAAGATGAAAACAATGTCCCAGGAATACCATTTCTCGGAAAACGGCCAGAACGGGCGCACGCCGTAGTTATTGGTGAAGTCGAGCAGGATATGGCTGAGGCCGGCGAGGCAGGCATAGAGAAAGAGCAATCCCCAGCGCGGCGGGAGATTGGGATCTTTCACTTTGCGGCCCCGAATTCTCCACAACAAATAGACGAAGCCGAGTACCACGACAGCGTCGATTGGCACGCCGAGGAAAGAATGCGTAAAGCCACGATGATGCGCGAACCCGAACGCGGGGCCGCGGAAGCGGCTGAGGACGTCCAGGTCTGGGGCTTCGGCGGCGAGCGTGAGCGTAAGCGTAGCCAGAGCAGTCTTGCGGTTGAGCCCGGCGCGTCCCAGGCAGGCGCCGGTCAGGAAGTGGGTGATGGGTTCCAAGCGGTAAAAAGGATTCTATGGGCACGCGTGCGGGAATGCCAACTGACGGCGAAATTTATTTTGTCGGAGACAAGAGAGTGAGCGCATTCGGGACGACGGTAATTTCCGCAGGAAGAGTGCCGAGAAGTTCGCCGTCGGCTTCGACGTAGATTCTGGTGTGCGGGGAATTGGGCGCGTCCGGAAGGTACTGGCAAATGGTCTTGCTGGCGTGGGCGAGATCGATGCCGGGCACTTGCCAGTGGCGGCCGAGGAGTGCGCGGGTAACGTAGGAAAGATAAGCGAGGCGGCTGGCGGTGCGGCAGAGTATGAGGCGAACGTCGTTGCGATCGAGCGACGCGCCGGGGGCGAGTTCACGCAACACTCCTCCGAAATGGCGGATACGGACTCCAAGAAGTTCCGTAAGGCTCGCGGACTGCGCATGATCCGAACCGGTTTCGGTGTACTCGACCTGAAAGCGTGTCATCGGATAGGTGAACCAGAGATTCCAGGCTTTCGCGTAGTAGGCGGTCATGCCCAGGCGATGCTTGGTTCCGGAATGGAGTTTATAGAAGAGGTGGGCGTCCACCCCAACGCCTGCGGCGACGACGAAGTAGCGGGTGCCGGACTTCCCTTCGAGATCGTGATACTGGATGCGGCCGAGAGCTACGCGGCGCGGTGCGGCGGTGAGAGCGGCCTCAGCAGCACCGACGAGATTCATGGGCAAGCCGAGATCGTGAGCCAGCGCGTTGGCGGTGCCCATGGGAAGAACTGCGAGCGCGACGTTGGTAGTGGCGAGCACCTGGATAATGTTGTGGATGGTGCCGTCGCCGCCGCAGGCGAAGATGGTGTCACACCCTGCAAGCAATGCCTGACGAGTTTCTTCTTCAGCGTGGGCGCTGGAGTCCGTGAGGATGAGGTCCGCTTCGACTCCTGCGCCACGAAGAATCTTAAGGACGGTTTGTAAATCCGATTGCGGCCGGTTGCGGCTGCCGCCGGAATCTGGGTTATAAAGCAGAGCTGCCTTGCGCATGAGCGATTCGGGGACGAAGATGGATTGTACTTGAGTTTTCTTAACGCCCGTAGATATCCCTTTGCAAGTGGTCAGAGGTTTGGAATAACATGTGCTCAGCTTGGGCAGGCCGGTACTCCCTGTGGCTCCCTTTTACCGCCTCCCCTAAAATAAAAATCGAAATCAGGAGGATGACCAGATGAAAACTCTGGAGCACTTTCTCTTTGGGGCATTTCTTTGCTTGGGCCTGGGCTCGGGCAGGTCCGCCGCTCAGCAGCACTCCATGCATGCCCAAGACCGGCCGGTCACGCTGGTCGCTGGCATCGGAGATGCGCACCATCCCGTTTCCACGCAAAATCCGCAGGCACAACAATTCTTCGATCAGGGTCTCCGTTTCATCTATGCGTTTAACCACGACGAGGCAGCCCGTTCGTTTCGACATGCGGCTGAACTCGATCCGAAGCTAGCGATGGCGTACTGGGGTGTGGCCGAAGCGGTAGGACCAAACTATAACGATCCGGCCGATCCCGAGCGCTACAAGCAGGCACACGAGGCGGTGCAGAAGGCGGTTGATCTCTCGGCCAACGCATCCGGAAGCGATCAGGCCTACATTCGGGCGATGGCCAAGCGCTTCCCGGCGGATTCCAAGTCAGATCTGAAAAAAGCTGCTGAGGACTATCGCGACGCGATGCGGCAAGTGGTCAGCGAATTTCCCGACGACTTAGATGCGGCAACGCTGTTCGCCGAGGCCGGCATGAATCTGCATCCCTGGGGACTGTGGCACACGGATGGCACGCCCGAGGCGGGTACGGACGAAATCGTCTCCACGCTGGAGTCAGTGATGAAGCGCGATCCCAGCCATCTGGGGGCGATCCATTATTACATTCATGCGGTGGAAGCTTCGCCTAATCCAGAGCGCGCGCTGGCGGGCGCAAACAAGCTGGCAGCGTTGGCGCCCAATGCCGGACACATCGTACACATGCCCGCCCATGTTTACATTCGTACCGGCGACTATGAAGCGGCGGTGAAAACCAACGAAAAGGCTGCATCGGTGGATCGCGCCTATATCAAGGCCAGTGGAGTGCAAGGCATCTATCCCATGATGTATTACAGCCACAACCTGCACTTCATCGCGATGTGTGCCGCTATGAATGGCAATTACGCGGAGTCCCGGAAGAATGCGAACTTGCTGGTGGAAAATGTCGGCCCACACGTGAAGGACATGCCTCCGCTTGAGGGCTTTATGACGATTCCGGTTGCAGTTGAGATTCGCTTCCATCATTGGAATGAAATCCTGAAGACGCCTCAGCCCGCTGCTGAGATGAAGACTGCTACGGTGTTCTGGCACTTCGGGCGTGGGCTGGCGCTGGCTGGTACAGGTAAGGTCACTGAAGCAGAAGCAGAATACAAAATTGTTTCTGAGGCTGAGGCGGCTACGCCACCCGACGTTATTTTCCAGATGCCGATCAACAACAAGGCTAAAGACATCATGAAAATCGCGAAGGATGTTCTCGGGGCCAAAATCGCGGTGGCGAAAAACGACAAGGCCACGGCGATTGCCATGTTGAGGGAAGCTGTTGCCATCCAGGACACGCTGAAGTATGGAGAGCCGCCCGATTGGTTCTTCCCAGTGCGCGAATCGCTGGGTGGTGTGCTGCTGATGACCGGCGACGCGGCCGGCGCTGAAAAAGTGTTTCGCGAAGACCTCGGTCGGAATTTACGCAATCCGCGGTCGCTGTGGGGGCTTCACCAGGCTTTGCTGCAGCAGAAACGCGAATATGATGCCGGATTCGTTCAAAAGCAGTTTGAGGCTTCGTGGCAAGGTGGAAATGGCGAACTGAAGGTCGAAGATTTGGTGTGAGCCTGATCGTGATATCTCTTCGGGCTTGGTGGCACAGCCAGTCCCGGTCTTGGCCGATACGCCAGCAATCTCCATCTTGATCCTGCAATCGAGTAAACCAAATGCCGGAGGCGGAGCTCGCCCCGGGCCTGTCGAAGGGCCTCTACGCGGTTCGTTCCCACTTATAATCTTTGGCAGTGACTGTGGCTAACAAAGACGCCGAAAAAAAGATCGAAGCTCTTCGCGAGAAGATCCGGCATCACGAATATTTGTACTACGTCCTCGATCGGCCGGAGATCAGCGATGCCGAGTTCGACAAGCTGATGCGGCAGTTGAAGGACGCCGAGGCGGAGCATCCGGAACTGCTCACGGCAGACTCTCCCACGCAACGGGTTGGCGGAAAGCCACGCGAAGGGTTTGTCAAAGTCCGGCGTTCTTCTCCGATGTTGTCGCTTGACAACACGTACAACGAAGAAGAACTGCGCGACTGGGAGCGGCGTGTGCACGAACTCAGTGGAAGAAAAGATGTGGATTATGTTTGCGAACTGAAACTGGACGGAATGTCGCTGGCTTTGATTTATGAGGATGGCAAATTGGTACGCGGGATTACGCGAGGCGACGGGAGCGTGGGGGAAGATGTGACGCTGAACATACGAACGGTGCGATCGGTACCACTTTCCATTCCGAAAGAGCAATTGAAAAAAGCGGGCATCCCGCCCGATTTCGAGGTGCGCGGCGAATTGCTGATGCCGACCGCGGCCTTCAAGAAAGTGAATGAAGAACGGGAACGCAAGGGGCTCGCGACATTTGCCAATCCACGCAACTTTACGGCGGGTACGGTGCGGCAGTTGGATGCAAATATTACGGCGGAACGCCGCATGGACTACTTCCCCTACATCTTGCTCGAGAACGGGCG
>JBAVUV010000022.1:0-8588 GCA_049696955.1 Candidatus Sulfotelmatobacter sp.
GGTCGATACCGTCAGAGCCGTGATGAAGGGACAGAAACGAATGCCTCCAGAAATAGCCTCGGAGATCGCGCTGCACGCAACCGATGAGGACCTGACCGAACGAGAACTCTCGGTGCTTCGCGCGATCTCGAAAGGGTGCTCGAATAAGATCATAGGGGCCGAGTTGGGTATCTCAGAGCACACGATCAAAAATCATGTGCAGAATATCCTGGCCAAGCTTGGAGCGAATGATCGAACGCACGCCGTGACGATTGCATTGCAACGCGGCTTCATTGAAATGTAGGACCGGCGATTCGTCCTACGCGTGGCAGCGCATATGCACTTCTGTTGAGCGCTGGGATTGAAGTGGTTGGTCGAAGAATCATTTTCGCTTCTTCCTCAACAGTAGGTTCAGCTTGTTTTATTGGCTGTGATTCCATCAGCTCTCGAATACGAATTTTGTATTCCGCTCGCCACCGTGCGGGAGGCGCCCCTAGATTCGCCGCGAATGTGCGGCTGAACGCGGCCTGGTCGGAGAAGCCTGCTTCGAGTGCAATTTCAGCGATTGAGAACCTGGAGTTCCGAAGTAGTTGTTGCGCGCGTTCGATTCTCTTGTTCACCACGAATTTGTGCACCGACGTGCCAAATGTGATTCGAAAGCACCTGCAGAAATAGCTTCTGGAGACGCCGCACTCTGTCGCCAGCCGGTTTAGTCGCAAATCACCTGAAAGATTCTGCTCCAACACTTCGAGTGCCCGTCTCTTTTGCCACGGAGCAAAGCCGCCTTTATGAGACTCGTGGGATAGTGGGAGCGCACAATAGGTTAGAACAATACGGCCACACAGCATTTGTAGATAATGATCCAGAAATAAACCAGGCAGCTCGATTTTCCGAACGATGTACGGGCGAATCATTTCCGCAAGGTGATAAAGAACTGGATCGGGCTGGCCTTCTGGGCAGTGCAGGCGTTCGACACTTGGAAGCTCAGCGTCTTCGGTGAACGCATCAAGAGTTGCCCGTGGAATATTGAAGTGGATAACCTCAAATGGAGTATCCCGAAGCACTCGCGGGAGCGACTCCAGGTCGAATATCCCGATGCTGCCGCGTCTCCAGTGAGAAGTATGCGTGTATCGATCGTCGACCCATGATGCCCAATTGAGCGAGTTCGGTTGAGCAAGATGAACTGGGATGGTGAATCCCCTCTCTGGCGCCTGCGGATTTGTGGCGTCGCGTAGCCCAGTCGACGAATTCACATACGTGATTGCCGCTAGCGTAGCGTTGTCGGACTTCAAGAGGAGGGTCTGCGCGTCGCATACGCCGAATGCCTGGCCGAGCGTCTTTCCGAACAGATGCGGTCCGTGCCTCATAAAGAGCCTCCTCTACTTGCGGAAAGCTAGCCCGTAGGCGAATTTGATCCTGCCGCTGAACTGCAGTGAGCGTCACTTAATATTTCGAAGTCCGATATGTAGACAATAAACTGCCGAAGTTCCGCCTCAAAGAGCGAAACAGGCAAATTGGACTAGTGAATTCGAGGGGTCGAACGACAATGGCGGGTTGAGACCGAATAGTAACCATCGGAGCCTGAGAACAACAGTAATCGCCACCGACGATAACAACCCTCGATCGCGTGTCATGGCCGCTTCCGAGTGTCGCTTTTATTGGGTCGAGACAAGACCACAATCGATCTTGGAGCCAGTCGGTATTGCGTCCGCTCTAATAGGATTCCGTCGTTCGAGAAATCATCTGGACTGGGCAAAGCGGTGTCCACGATTCTCTTCCACTCCTGTGCTGTTCCCTCCTGCACATTGAACTCCAGACCTTCCCAGTACGCATTGATCATCGCGTAGATGTCGTCGTCATCTTGAGAAGCACCATGCAGACAGAATGCCAAACTATGGGAATCGTGAGAGAAATCGACGGCGGAGCCGACACCGTACCAGGAAACATCCTCACGCCAGAACCTGCTGCGGCTCAGCGAAGGATGTTTTCTTCGGAACGCAATCATCTTCTTGAAGAACTGGAAAATGTCCTCATTCGATCGGAGTTGGTTCCAATCAAGCCATCCAATTTCATTGTCCTGGTTGTAGGGATTGTTGTTGCCAAATTGCGTGTTCAGGAACTCGTCCCCGGCCCGAAACATCGGGGTACCGTTTGATAAGAAGAGCAGACAGCAGAGATTCTTTACTTGCTTCCGGCGCAACGCGAGGATTTCCGGCGGGATATTTTCATCCCCTTCCTGCCCGCAATTCCAACTGTAGTTCGCGTTAGTACCGTCTTGATTATTATTTCCGTTTTGCCAATTGTGTTTGCGGTCATACGAGACAAGATCATAGAGCGTAAAGCCGTCGTGGGAGGTTACGTAATTCACACTCTGGAACGCGTGATAAGCGTCGGCGCGGCTGTCTGGAAACAAGTCGTCGCTGCCATAGATACGTCGCATGAGGTCGGGAACCATCCCTGTGTCACCCTTGACAAAACGACGAACGTCGTCACGAAACCGGCCGTTCCACTGCAGCCACGTCTGGCCAGGGAATCCGCGCCCGAGCTGATAAGCGGCTGTGTCCCAGGGTTCTGCGATTAAACGCACCCGCCCTAATTCCGGGTCGGCGGCAATTTCACTGAAGATGGGGGCTTCGCCCCAGTTGAGCGATCCGTCCGCATTGCGGCTGAAGACCGAGGCCAGATCAAAGCGGAAGCCGTCGATATGCATCCCTCGCTTCCAATAGCGCAGACTATCAATCACCATCTTGCGCACGTGTGGCTGGCCGAAATTCAACGTATTGCCGGTGCCGGAGTAATTGGCGTAGGGGTTTGCCGGATCGGAGGAAAGCATGTAATAACCGGCGCTGTCGAAACCCTTGAAGCTGTAGATCGGCCCTTTGGAGTCGCCCTCGCAAGTGTGGTTGTATACGACGTCCAGCACCACGCCGATATCAGCCTCATGAAAAGCTTTCACCATATTCTTGAATTCAACACGCTGCTCATCAGCACGGTTTGTGCTTGCGTATTGAGCATGCGGCGCGAAGAAATTCAAAGGCATATAGCCCCAGTAGTCGCCTTCTTGTGGATCACGCTGAAAAACCGGCATCAGTTCTACAACCGTCACCCCGAGTTCCTTTAAATAGGGGATCTTTTCCACGAGACCGGCGTATGTGCCGGCACGCGATGGGTCGACACCTGAGTTTGGGTTCTTGGTGAAACCTTTCACGTGAAGTTCGTAGATGACCGCGTCAGACTCGTGATACGGCCGCCGATCTTCTCCCCAGTCAAATGCCGGCCGGTGATCGAACAGCACGCCCAAAGGTGCGCTGCCTGCATTGGATCCTTCTCGCATGGCCAAGTTGCGATCAAAACCGGGTGGGAAGAAAATGCACTTCGCGTAGGGATCGAGGAGAATCTTCTGCGGGTCGAAGCTATGAAGTTGAGGAATGGTCTCTCCTGATACCGAATATGCGTAATAACAAGCAGCACCAAGCTTTGTGACTGGGACGCGGCAGTGCCAAATCCGCCCCGACTTGTTGTGCAAAAAATCCAATTGAAGACTGAGAAGAGGATTCACCAGATCGGCTGGAGAATAGAGCAATAGAGTGACGCTCTCGGCATGTTCCGAGTGAACTGCAAAATTGAACGCTTGCTCCTCTTCGATCCACTTGACGCCAAGCGGCAATGGGTTGCCTTCAGCCTGCTCCCAAGTCGGTCGTTTGATGAGTGGGGCAGTCACAGTGTTAGCTGTCTCGACCGGACCATCCGTGTTGGCGAGCACATCGCTAATAATGCTTGAACGGTTCACTGTCGCTCTCTTTCATCCCTCCAGCTTCATCCACTCCATCTTCATCCACTCCAGCCGCTCGCTTCGCTCTCAATGAGGCAGCGCCGCAACTCCGCTAAACTGCGGCAACGAGCTGAGCAATTTGCTCGCGCCGTTCCACAAGATCTGCACTCCAATGCACACCAACAGGAACGCGGTGAGCTTTAGAATTACGTTCGTGCCGGTTGGGCCCAGCTTGCTCGCGAGCCGATCTGCGTAGCCGTAGCAGAAATAGATGGTTACTGCCACGAAAGCGCAACCGATCGCCGCCGCCAGAATTGCCAGCAGGTTTGCGCCCAGGTGCTGCGGCGCATTCGCTCCCAAAGTGATCGCAATCGAGATGGACCCGGGACCAACTGTCAAGGGAAGCGTCAGCGGGTAGAACGCCTGGCTCAAAGCATCAGCGCAAGTGACCGTTCTCCTTGGCGACCCCTGATCGTTCGCGTCTTTCTGATTCAACATCGCCCAGCCCGTTGCAATCACGATCAGCCCACCGCCGACCTGCACCACCGGGAGCGAAATCCCAAAGAAGGAGAGCACGTGCGCCCCAAGGGTAAAGGACGCGATCATCAGTATGAAACTATCGACCGCAATGCGGCGAGCCACCACCCGCCGTGTCTCGGCCGCATAGTCTCGCGTGAGCAGCAGAAAAACCGGAGCGCCCCCGATCGGATCCACGATCGGAAAGAGAGCGCTCACCACCAGGAGAATATTCTTGGCAACTTGAATCAGCAGGCCGACCTCCCGAGTGTTTCTAGATTTGGGCGCTGGCCCGTTCGCGGTCCACTTCCGCTCTTACGGATGTTGCAGGACTGACCGAGCGCTTGCAACTCTCAGTCAAATCCTGCAGCCGTTGAAAAACCTGAGAGGATAGCATGTCTTCTCGAACACGCCAACGCCAGTTTCCATCGGCACGACCAGGCACGTTCATGCGAGCTTCACTGCCTAAGTTGAGCAGATCCTGCAACGGAGCAATCGCCAGCGCCGCTGTTGACGACCATGCCAGCCGCATCAATTCCGGAGCGGCATCGGCACTGGTTCCCGGCGCACGTTTGAGGTAACTCCAGAAGTTTTGCCGCTGGTAGTCGGGCAATTCCTCATACCATTGTCGAGTTGTAGCATTGTCATGCGTGCCGGTATAGGCGACTGTATTGTGGACGAAGTTGTGCGGCAGATATGGATTGTCCGCATGACCATCGAAGGCGAATTGCAGGACGCGCATCCCCGGCAATTGAAACTGGTCGCGCAGGAAGCGCACGTCGTCCGTAATCACGCCCAAATCTTCGGCGATGAATGGTAGATGGCCCAGCTCGGTTTGCACTGCTTGAAAAAAGCTGGCTCCCGGACCCGGCACCCACTGCCCGGACTGCGCCGTAGGCGCTCCGGCGGGAACGTGCCATGCAGCCGCGAACCCGCGGAAGTGATCCAAGCGAATCACATCGACGTGAGCCAACAGAGCACGCAACCGATCGATGCACCACCGATAACCAGTCGAACGCACGGCATCCCAGTTGTAAACCGGATTGCCCCACAATTGACCGTGCGCGCTGAAATAATCGGGAGGAACTCCGGCGACGAAGCGCGGCCGATGCTGCTCATCGAGCAGGAAAAGCTCAGGGTTGGCCCAAACGTCACTGGAGTCCGGGGAAACAAAGAAGGGCAGATCGCCGATCAAGCTCACTCCCCTGGCATGGGCATGCTCCTTAAGTTGATCGGTCTGGCGGAACAGCAGGAATTGCGCGAAGCGAACCTGATCAATTTGACTTGCTAACTCTCGCCGCGCCTCGGCGAGAGCATCCGGTCTACGCTGAACCAACTCTACTGGCCATTCGAGATAGTAAGCTCCGTGATACTTTTCTTTCAGTGCACGGAACAGAGCGTAGTCCTCCAGCCAATGCGCTTGCCTGGCGCAGAACTCGTCGTACGCAGGCGCGAGATCGCTGTCACTGCGATCCGCGTCACTGCGCTGCCCGGATTTGAAGTTTGCCCACGCCTTTTCGAGCAGCCGCTCTTTGAACGGGATAACAGAATCATAGTCAACCGCATCGGCCGAGAATTGAGGCTGAGCGTCGCTCGCCTGTAAAAGCCCCTCCGAAATAAGTTCTCCGGGACTGATCAGCAGCGGGTTGCCGGCAAACGACGAGATTGGTTGATAGGGCGAGTCTCCGTAACCAGTTGGACCCAGCGGGAGCGCCTGCCACCACGCCAGGCCGGCATCGTGGAGACGGTCAATCCAAGAGAACGCGGATAATCCCAGATCGCCGATGCCATACGGAGACGGCAGAGAGGTGACGTGTAACAGCAAGCCAGAAGCACGATATTCAGGCGGAAACGGGGGAACACTCGCGCGCCCGTCTTTATCAGTCATTATCGCGCTCCCGAACCCAGCGCATTATTCACCATTTCCTCGGCTTCCCTCAAAATTGCGTTCAGATGAGTTTGGCTCTTGAAACTCTCGGCGTAGATCTTATAAATATTCTCGGTACCGGAGGGCCGGGCTGCAAACCAGCCGTTCTCCGCGACAACTTTCAATCCGCCGATTGGGGCGTCGTTGCCCGGGGCTTTAGTCAGCTTGGCGGTGATCGGCTCGCCCGCCAGGTCTGACTCCTTTACGGCGTCCGGGGTGAGTTTTTCCAACTTTGCTTTCTGCTCGGGCGTGGCGGGCGCGTCGATGCGCGTGTAGTACGGGGTGCCGAACTCCGCCGTCAGTTCGCGGTAATGTTCTCCGGGATTCTTGCCCGTGCGCGCGGTAATCTCCGCCGCCAGCAAGTCCATGATCGGGCCGTCCTTGTCGGTCGTCCATACTGTGCCATCAAGACGAAGAAAACTTGCTCCAGCGCTTTCTTCTCCGCCGAAACAGTAAGAGCCATCGACCAGGCCCGGCACAAACCACTTGAAACCCACCGGCACTTCGCTGAGCTGGCGGCCGAGTTTTTTGACGACCCGGTCGATCATGCTGCTGCTCACTAACGTCTTTCCCACCGCAACTGTGTCACGCCACTGAGGCCGATGCGTAAGCAGATATCGGATGGCAACGGCAAGGTAATGATTCGGGTTCATCAAGCCCGCAACCGGAGTTACGATCCCGTGCCGGTCAGCGTCGGTATCGTTGCCGAAAGCCACCTGGTACTGATCTTTCAAGGCGACCAGCCGGGCCATCGCGTAGGGACTCGAGCAGTCCATGCGAATTTTGCCGTCGTGGTCAACGGTCATAAACGAAAATGTCGGGTCGATTATTTTATTAGTGACGACGATGTCCAGGCCGTAAATCGAGTTGATCGGCTCCCAGTAAGGCAATGAAGCTCCGCCCAGAGGGTCAACGCCAAGTTTGAGGTGGGCGCCGCGAATCGCATCCATGTCAACGACATTTTTGAGATCACGAACATAGGGCAGGATGAAATCTTCCTGGTGAGTGGTCGCGGACCGGATCGCGTCAGCAAATGGAATGCGCTTGACCCCTGCATTCTTTGCCCGCAACAATTCGTTCGCGCGATCCTCTACCCAGCGGGTCACGTCGGTATCCGCCGGGCCGCCGTTGGGCGGGTTGTACTTGAAGCCTCCATCCTCTGGCGGATTGTGCGAGGGCGTAATCACGGTGCCGTCCGCGAGATGTTGCTGGCGGCCCCGGTTGTAAACCAGAATCGCTCGCGAGATAACCGGCGTGGGAGTTATCCCGTCGTCTTGCTGAATGATCGTCTCCACGTTGTTTGCCGCCAGCACTTCGAGCGCGGTGCGTTGCGCAGGCTCCGAGACTGCGTGCGTGTCTTTCCCCATGTAGAGCGGGCCGTCGGTTCCCTGCTCGTGCCGGTATTCGCAGATCGCCTGGGTAATTGCGAGGATGTGCGCTTCGTTAAATGTGCCGCGCAGGGGCGAACCACGATGGCCGCTGGTGCCGAAACTAACTAGCTGGTTGGGATCATCCAGATCGGGGCGCCGCTCGAAATATTCCTTCTGCAGGCGAGCCACGTCCACCAGCAACTCCTTCGGCGCTGGTTTGCCGGCCAGCGGCGAAATGCGTTCACCTGTCAGGGATTGTGTTTCTAAAGTACTGGGCATGGTTCCACCTTCCAAATCTCGCTCGCGTATTCCGCAATCGAGCGATCGCTCGAAAACTTTCCGGAGCTGGCGACGTTCAAGATTGCTTTCCGCGCCCATGCGTCGGAATCGGCATAGAGCGCGCCGAGCCGGTCTTGCGCGCTGCAATACGAGGTCAGGTCCGCCAGGTTCATGTAGTGATCGCCCTGAGTCAGAAGAGTATCGCGCAAGGGAGCGAATACTCCTGGTTCGTTGCGGCTGAAGTGGTCAGAGAAAATCAGGTCCAGAGCGGCTCGCGTCTGCGGCTCATTTTCATAATGCCAATGCGGGTTGTACCAGGCGCGACTGTTCTCGACTTGTTCCACGGTGAGCCCGAACAGGAACATGTTTTCTTCTCCGGCTTCCTCCGCCATTTCGATGGTCGCTCCGTCGCGGGTTCCGACCGTTAAGGCGCCATTCATCATGAATTTCATGTTACTCGTTCCGCTGGCCTCATAGCCGGCGGTCGAGATTTGGTTGGAGACATCGCTGGCTGGAATCAGCCGTTCCGCCAACGAAACGTTGTACTCAGGGAGAAAGACGACGTTGAGCCGGCCGCGCGCCGCCGGGTCGCCGTCAATCGTATCCGCCAGGTTGTTGATGAACTTTATGATGAGCTTGGCCAGCTTGTAGGCCGGCGCCGCTTTACCAGCGAAGAAAAATGTCCGAGGCACTATCTTCATGCCAGGATTTTCCCGCAGCCGGTTATAACAAATCACAATCCGCA
>JBAVUV010000023.1:0-6861 GCA_049696955.1 Candidatus Sulfotelmatobacter sp.
CCTGGTTACACCCCTAATAGAAGATGTGGCGTTGTTCGACACCCGCGACCAGATATTCACCACCGGGATGTCGGAAGATGACACCGCCGCCTCGACTAAATCGTCCACGACAAAATCATCCATTAAGACTCAGCCTTTGAATGTGCAGGCGAAAGAAGGACTGACGCTGGGGTTGGCGATCACGGTGCGCTACCGTCTGGATGCGCGAAGGTTGGATTACATTGAAGAAAATCTGCCGCGGCCGGTGGAGAAGGAAATCGTTCCGCCAACAGTAGCGAGTGTGTGGCGCGAGATTGTTCCGAATTACACGGTACGGGATGTCTTCTCGGCCAAGCGCGAAGAAGTCCGGCAAAAGGCGGCAGGGTTGATTGCACAAAAACTGGCCGCGGACGGAATCGTGGTGAAAGAAGTAATGCTGCGGGATATTCAATTGCCGCCCGAATACGCGGAAGGATTGCAGGCCTTGTTGCTGAAGGAACAAGAGAACGATCAGATGAGCGTGGAAACTGAGTTGAAGGGCAAGGAAGTGCGAATTGCCGAACTCGAAGCCGAAGCCATGAAAGCGCGGCAGGTCAAGATGGCGGAAGGCGAAGCACGAGTGAAGGTCCTGCGGGCCAAGAGCGAATCGGACGCGATGCAGTACACTCTGCCGCTCAAACAGAAGCAGATCGAACAGAGCCGTCTGGAGGCCCAGGCGCGTAAAGAAGCGACCATCCAGAATGCGGAAGGAGAGGCGCAGGCCAAAATAATCGACAGCAAAGCCGAAGGCGAGCGGCGGAAACTGCTGGCAGACGCAGAGGCGGACCGCATTCGCGTAACCGCGGCAGCCGACGCGGAACGTTTGCAGAGCGAGGCAGAAATCTTGAAGGGCAATCCGTTGCTCATTAACAAGATCGTGGCCGAACGGCTTTCCGACAAATTGCAAATCATGATGGTTCCAGCCGATGGAAAGTTTTTCTTCGCCAACGATGTGCTGCGCGGCATGAACATGGCGAACCAGAATGAGCAGGCGGAGCAGCAACAGAAATAGCCAAACAGAATCAGGCAAGGAACAACAATCGCGTGCGATATGATGCCAAGGATTCAGCCGATCGAACCATACGTGAAGTTTTCCCGAGAAGATAAGGAGCCATGATCTTTCGCCGTAAACTGCTGGCGGTGTTCGCACTGACCGTGTTTCTTTCGGTGGCGGCGGTCGCCTGGCTGGTTTCGGAGGTGACGCGGCGCGCCTTTGAGCGCAGTGACGATGAGCGTACGGCGGCGCTAGTAGCGCAGTTTCGCCGCGAGTTCAACCGCCAGGGCGAGGAAGTGGCGCGGCGAGTCGAGGCCATCGCCAATTCGGAGACCGCGAGCCGCATGGCGGTGGCGTTAAATCGTGCGCCCGCGGATCCCGGTCCTTATTTTGAGTTGGCGAAGGCGACCGCGGAAAACAACCATCTGGATTTTCTGGAGTTCGTAGAGAGCGATGGAACCATCATTTCCTCGGCACAAGCGCCGGCGAATTTTGGCCATCGGGAAAGTGACATTAGCAGTTTTGCCGATGCCGCTGACCAGGCTGCCTTTCTGAAGCAGGAAGAATTGCAGGATGGAACTGAGCTGGGTTTGTTTGCGGTGCGCGCCACCAATGGCGAGCATCCGGTTTATGTAATCGGAGGACGCCGGCTGGATAAGGATTTTCTTTCCGCGCTGGACTTACCGGCGGGAATGCGCGCTCTGCTCTACCAGAATCGCGGCGATCATTTTTCGCCAGATTGGCTGATCGATCCTTCAGGATCAGTTACCGACGACAAACATTCTCTCAGCAAGCTGCAGCCAGTGGTCGATGCTGTACGGAAGTATGGTCAGGAGATGACTGCGGTAGTGGCATGGTCGCAGGATCGCGCGGACGATGAAGTGTTTCATGCCATTCCACTGAAGGGCGCAGGGACGGCGAGCAATCGTCCGCTGCTGGCGATTCTACTGATTGGCAATTCACGCCGGACTTATGTCGAGTTGAAACGGCATATTCGCTCAGCCGCACTGCTGGTGGGCGGCGGAGGAATTGTGCTCGCCATCCTTCTGAGCAGTTGGGCAGCGGCCCGGGTAACGCGTCCGGTAGAGCGGTTGGCGCACGCTGCGCAGGAAGTGGCGGCGGGAAACTGGAATGCGCGCGTGGATGTTTCGGGTAGCGACGAACTGGGGCAGTTGGCTGATTCTTTTAATCGAATGACAACTGAATTGCTTGCACAAAAAGAGCGGCTGGTGCAGGCTGAGCGCGTAGCCGCATGGCGCGAGTTGGCGCGGCGCTTGGCGCATGAATTGAAGAACCCGCTGTTCCCCTTGCAGTTAACGATGGAGAATCTGGTGCGCGCGCGGCAGCAAAGTCCAGAGCAGTTCGAGGAAGTATTCCGCGAGAGTTCGAGAACTTTGCTGGCGGAGATTGAGAATCTCAAGGGGATTATTGGCAGGTTCAGCGAATTTTCGAAGATGCCACAACCGCAGTTGCGGCCAGTCCAAGTCAATGACGTGGTTCGCGGTGTGATGCAGCTTTTTCAGGCGCAGCTGGAAGCGCCTGAGCGTGCGAAGATCAAATCTGAAATGCAGCTGGATCCACACATGAAACCGGTGCCGGCGGATGCCGAGCTATTGCATCGGGTAATTTCAAACCTGGTGCTCAATGCCGTGGACGCGATGCCGCAAGGCGGCAAGTTAACTCTGCGTACGCAGCAGAAAGCCGGCAAAGTGCAGATCGAGGTTGCGGATACCGGACCGGGGATGACAGCAGAAGAGCGGGAGCGAATATTTACTCCTTATTATACGAGCAAGGCGCAGGGCACCGGCCTGGGACTGGCAATAGTGCAATCGGTTGTGAGCGATCACGGCGGCCGAGTTTGGGTAGAGGGCGAGCCGGGGCAAGGAACGACATTTGTGATTGAGTTGCCTGATGCTGTCCGGAACGTATGACTGTGACGAAGACAGAGAAAGTAATTTGAGAAGCTGGAGGATGTTTGGCGACCAAAGCACATCTGTTGATTGTGGATGATGAGGCGAACACGCTGGCGTCATTGTCGCGGGCGTTCCGCCTTGCTGGGCACGAAGCAACGGTCTGCGACAACCCTGCGAAAGCGCTGGAATTGGCCAAGGCGCAAAAGTTCGACTTGATTCTTTCGGATGTGCGGATGCCGGGAAAAGATGGGCTTACATTGCTCGAGGAATTAAAGGCTCTCGGAGTGACGGCGCCGGTAGTAATGATGTCCGGGCAGGCGGAAATTGAAATGGCAGTGCGAGCCACGCGGCTGGGCGCGCTGGATTTTCTGGAGAAACCCATCTCCACGGAAAAACTTTTGCTGACCATGGAGAATGCGCTGAAGCTGCAGCGCCTCGAAAGCGAAAACCGGCAACTCAAGCAGAGGCTGGGAAAGCATGAACTGGTGTGGCAGGGCGCGGCCATGCAACGAGTAATGGCGCAAGTGGAGCGTGTCGCGGCCAGCGAGACTCGAGTCTGCATTCTGGGCGAGACAGGCACCGGAAAGGAATTGGTGGCGCGGACGATTCACGAGCGCAGTGCGCGTTCTGCCAATGCGTTTGTGACGTTGAATTGCGCGGCGGTGCCGGCGGAACTGATTGAATCGGAATTATTCGGGCACGAGAAAGGATCTTTCACCGGCGCTGCAGGACGACACGCTGGAAAGTTTGAACAAGCGGATCACGGGACAATTTTTCTGGACGAGATCGGCGATATGCCGCTGGCGATGCAGGCCAAGCTGCTGCGCGTGCTCGAAGAAGGAGAAGTGGAGCGCGTGGGCGGCGAAAAGCCGGTGAGCGTGGATGTGCGCGTCGTGGTGGCGACGCACCGCGATCTAGAGGCGCGGGTGCGGGAAGATAGATTCCGTCAGGATTTATTTCACCGCATCTATGTTTTCCCGCTGGTGTTGCCGACGTTGCGCGAACGCCGCGAAGATATTCCGGCACTGGTAAAACATTTTGCGGCGCAAGTGAGCGCGCTGAATGGATGGAAGCCGGTTCCATTTTCCGACGAAGCGATGACAGCGCTGCAATCGCACATCTGGCCAGGCAATGTGCGCGAGCTGCGCAACATGGTAGAGCGGTTGATGCTGCTGGCGACGAATGGCAAAGTCGATCTCGCTACCCTGGAAATGGCCTTCCCTACGGGCCGCGACACTAGCGTTGCCGCTTCTACGTCTTCTTCCGGAGCGCTGGCTGAACGCGTGGATGCTTTCGAGCGCGAAGTGATTCTGGCGGAATTGAAGCGCAGCCACTCGAACGTAAGTCTGGCGGCGAAATCGCTGGGGCTGGAGCGAAGTCATCTTTATAAGAAAGCGGAGCATTTGGGAATTGATTTGCGCGCCATCCGGCGGGAACAAGGCTCGCAGGAATAATTCTTGGAAAACTCCCTCGTTTATTTGTTCATCGGACAACTGGCAGAACACATCGTGCCCGTAGCTCGTGAAAGGAACTATCAGATGAGTCCGAGCACGCAAATTGGCTTCTTCGCACCTCCAGCCATGGCTGTCCTGGTATTTCTGATGGGGTGCGATCGAGAGGTCGGAGCAGGCCGAAATTTGGGAGCAGAGAAAGTTACTTTTTTAGCCTGGTTCTCTCTTTTTCTAATGATCTTGATGTATGCGATTATTTGGCAAAAAGAGATCGTGGCATTCTTATTTCACTAGTTCGGATTTGCTTTGCTCGGCTTTGAGATCGGCAGCCAGCAAACGATGAAATAATTGCTCTCCAGCCTCGCGGCGCACGGAGAGCCGTCCGGCGCGGTAGGCACGCGAATTCAGACCGCGCTGCACATCTTCGCAGATGCCGAGATCTTCCTCTTGCACACGATTGCCAACGTTAACGGACTGCTCGTTGTATTCGCGGCTGGCATCGCTGATGTCTGCAAAATAAAAATCGAAGATCACTCGGCAATGATCCACGTCGACCGGGATCACGAGATTCGTATCCATGTATCCCGCATAGCAGTTGATCATCAGATTCGGATGCTGCCAGAAATACCAGGCACGATCGCCTTTGCGCGTGGCTCCGGTGGCGGCATCTTCGGAAGAAGTAACCATCGGGCTGGACTGAAGGCAATAACGGTCTTCATTCTCAATGGTGTATTGCTTGTAGTCGAGAACCGAATTCAAACCTTTGTGCAGGTGCGGCACGTGGTAACCGCCATCGAGATAGTTATCGACGAAGACCTTCCAGTTGCAATGGATGTTGAAAGTGCGGCGGTCGAAGTAATGAAGTTTGCTGATGCCGAGGGGAGCAACGCGCTTCGCCAGGCCGCCGAGAAATTCGATGAGCGGCGCCGCATTATTGTCGAGGTTGATGAAGACGAAACACTCCCAGCTTTCGACTCGAATTGGAACGAGGCCGTTTTGCGCGCGGTCAAAATTCTCGACCCCCTCGAATTCGGGCATACCTTTGAGAGAACCGTCCAGTCCATAGTTCCAACCGTGATATGGACAGTGCAAGATGGAGGCTTGTCCGCAGGGTTCGGTTACGACAGCGGCCGCATGGTGACGGCATACGTTGAAAAAAGCGCGAAGAGTGCCGTCGTTGCCGCGAACCACAACGATGGGTTCTCCCGCGACAGTAGTAGAGATGAACTGCCCGGGCGCTTCGACCTGATCGGCGCGCGCAACTAATTGCCAGGTTTTGCTGAATACGCTTAGGCGCTCCAGTTCGGCGATGCGTGGGTCGGTGTACCACGTAGCAGGGATAGTTGAGGCTTGCGAGAGCGGAGCACGGTCATCGTAGTTTGCCAAAATGTTTTCGATCGATGATGGCATAGTCGGAATTGTCCATGGTAAAGCTTTCCACAATAGCATTGATCTGACGCAGTTGTCGCGGCCTGGCTGCAAAACAAACAAGCAGGCCCAGAGAGAGCCTGCTCATTTTATTTTTGGGCGCTTAACTAACCGGCATTGCGCAACTGCGGCTGTTCAGCATGCACAAGCGGCATATCCACCAGATGCTCGCTGAGGAACCACACTTGCAATTCATTGGTGCGAAGAACGTCGCTGACGACCATATCGTTAGTACCAGCGTCGTCGAGTTCGTCGGCACGCTTGGCCAGCTTTCGGCAGTGCCCGAGAATAATCTGGTGCGCGTCGAGCAAGCGAGAAATCTGCACCGGCACCTCTTCCCTGCCCTTGGGGGGACGCTCGATGCGGGTAGTCTCCGCTACGTCGGGAGCCATGGCAATGGAGATTCCGCCAAGAAGTTGAATGCGCTCGGCGATCGTGTCGACAAGTTCCGATTGCTCGCCGTAATGCTTGTCGAATAACAGATGGAGTTGATAAAACGTTGGTCCGGCAACCTGCCAATGCGATTTCTTATAGAGATCACGCAAGGTCATGGTGTCGGCTAGCAGAAGATTGAGTTGTTCGGTCATCTCTAGGCGAACCGGCTCTTCCAGTTCGAGGGGCAACATATGCGAAACCGTTCCGTACTTCTGAATCTCTGCAGCACGCTGGTGAATCCGAGGTTGCGCATTCAAAATCCCGCGCTCCCCTGCAGGACCTTTCCCGTTTAGATCTTTTTTGGCCATAGATAATCTTCTCCTTGCTACTGAGTGACGTAAGGATTGTATTCCTAAAACTCGACTCCAGTTCGATGCCGAGAATTGGTAATGGGATGCGGTTCAACCGGGAGGTCAATTCTTCCCCGTAGCGGCCCTTGATTCGGCGCGCAATGCAGAGTCTTGGTGCGTGTTGGTTCGAAGGGTCCGGCCGACGAAGAGCAGTTGTATGTTTGACGGCCTCGTAGTCATTGTTTATGATCGAACTGCGGGGTGGAGCAGTCTGGTAGCTCGTTGGGCTCATAACCCAAAGGTCGGTGGTTCAAATCCACCCCCCGCAACCA
>JBAVUV010000024.1:0-6945 GCA_049696955.1 Candidatus Sulfotelmatobacter sp.
CGGACGCAGATATCGAGAAGAAAATTGCCGAGATGGAAGCGGCCCGCCGCAGCCGCAACTTCAAGGTTTCTGATTCTCTTCGAGCGGAACTTATCAGCGCCGGCATTGTCATTGAAAATACAAAGGACGGCGTGCGATGGAGGAGAAAGTAGTCCGGTAATGTTAGGCTGAAGGATGAAGATAAAGACTCACAGCTTTTATGAAGTCTCGGGACGAATATCTTCGCGATGCCGAACAGGCCCATGGTCATCTGTGCGCCGGACAAGTGCTCGGTGTCCGGTTGGCGATGTTGGGCTTGATCAAGCTTGGCATCGACGATCCTCATGGTAAAGACCGGAAGCGGCTTGTCACCTTCGTCGAAATCGACCGTTGCGCCACGGATGCGGTTGCGGTGGTGACCGGATGCCGTTTGGGAAAGCGCGCCCTGAAATTTCGCGATTGGGGAAAAGTTGCGGCAACATTTGTGGATGTGAGTACCGGCAAGGCAATCCGGATCGCGGCCAAGGAATCTTCCAAGAATCTGGCGCGGCAGATGCATCCTGAAATTGCAGATAAGAACCAGCAGCAGATGCTGGCTTATCGGGAAATTACTGACGACGATCTTTTCGCCCTGCAGTGGGTGAAGGTCGAGTTGCCGCCTGAGGAATTTCCCGGATACAAGGGTGAACGCGTGGTTTGCGAAGCCTGCGGCGAAGGGATCAACTTTCGTAGAGAAGTGCGAAGTGAAGGTAAGGTACTCTGCCGTGCCTGCGCCGGCGACTGCTACTACGAAGCGCTCTGAGCGGCCTGCTCGTATCCGTGCGCGATCCGCAGTATCGTGGCTTCGTCAAAATGCTTCCCCAGAATCTGCAGGCCGATGGGTAATTTATTGTTCGTCACTCCGCAGGGAATTGAAATTCCTGGAATGCCTGCAAGGTCAGCGGTCACTGTGTAAATGTCAGCCAGATACATCGCCAGCGGATCGTTCGACTTTTCGCCTAGTCGAAACGCGGCGGTTGGACTGGTAGGCGTAATGATTGCGTCCACTTTGCGGAAGGCTTCTTCGAAATCGCGGGTGAGCAGCGTTCGCACTTTCTGCGCTTTTAAATAGTATGCATCGTAATAACCTGCACTAAGCGCATAAGTACCGAGCATAATGCGGCGCTTTACCTCTGCGCCGAACCCTTCGTCGCGAGTGCGGCGATACATTTCCGAAAGCGACTTCACGTTCGCGGCACGATAGCCGTAGCGAACACCATCGTAACGGGCCAGATTTGAAGATGCTTCCGCAGTTGCGATCAGATAGTAGGCGGGGATCGCATAGGGCGTGTGTGGCAACGAAACGGGCACTACTTCACAGCCTAAGCCTCGCAGCTTATCGATGGCCGCCTCCACGGCGTGGCGAACTTCATCGTCTAGTCCGTCTCCGAAATATTCTTTGGCCACACCTATTCTTAATCCGCGAACGTCTTTTTCCAGTTCGGACGGATAATCCGGCACAGGTAAGTTGGCCGATGTCGAATCCATGGGATCGCGGCCAGCGATGATGCGCAACACGATTGCCGCATCCTTCACCGTCCTTGCCAGTGGCCCGATGTGATCGAGCGAAGAGGCAAAAGCGATCAGACCGTAACGTGAGACGCGTCCGTAAGTGGGCATCAGTCCCACCACGCCGCAGAATGATGCCGGCTGCCGGATCGAACCGCCGGTGTCCGAGCCAAGTGCGACTATCGCCATGTTGGCAGCAACCGCCGCTGCTGATCCGCCCGAAGACCCTCCGGGCACGCGGGTCAGATCGCGCGGATTGCGCACGGGGCGGAATGCCGAGTTCTCATTCGATGAACCCATGGCAAATTCATCGCAGTTGGTTTTGCCGAGAACAAGTGCGCCTGCGGCTTTCATGCGCGCGACTGCAGTGCAGTCGTAAGGCGGAAGGTAGGTGCCCAGCATCTTCGATCCCGCGGTGGTCCGCACCCCGCTCGTGCTCATCACGTCTTTTATGCCGACGGGCACGCCGGCCAGCGGGGGCAAGGGCTTGCCTTCGGCGCCCATGCGGTCGATGCGATCCGCTTGTTCCAGCGCACGCTCTTTGCACAGGGTGAGGTAGGCGCCGATCTGTTCGTCTTCTTTTTGGATGCGCGCGTAGTGCGCCTCGGCGAGCGCGAGCGCTGTTGCCTTGCGCTCCTGAATGGCGGAGCGGGCGGCGTCGATGGTGAGTTGAGTCAAATCCATTTCATTGGTGGAGCGGGCAATTAGAAATATGAGAAGGACTTCCGTTTTTGGCGAGAGAAAAATGGCCAGCCGCTACTGTCTTTCAATCACCTTCGGCACGCGAAAGAATGTCCCGTCGGCATCCGGTGCATTTGCCAAGGCCGCATCCTGAGTTAACGATTTGCGCAATCCCTCCACCACATCTTCGCGATTCGCATAGGCAAATCTATCGCTACCCTGTTTGGATTCGTCGACGCCGTAGCGGTCCGACACTTGAGCCATCGGCTCAACATTTGAAGTGTCGAGTTCGTTGAGCCTGTCGATGTAACCGAGGATCGAGTTCAGATCACGAACCATGGCAATCCGCTCGTCCCCCGAAAGTTCCAGGTTGGCGAGATCGGCGACGTAGCTAACGTCTTTCTCTGAGACTCTCATTTGAGTTGGCTTGTCCGTTATTCTTGCCGAATCACGAATTCGATTCTCTCAACCTTTTGTCCGGCATAACGGTTCATTGCCGCGACGTAGCGGGGAGCGAGACTCTGCATTTCGCGCTTCCATCCAGCATCGGGAACTTCAACCCGGAGGACTGCATCGGAAAACTGCACGGCCCGGGTACGCTCGGCCACGGCGGAGCCGCAAACCAACGGCCACGCGAGCAACGGTGCTTCGGCCTGCGGAACGCGGCGCAGCGAGCCCAGCACGATTTTTTCTAATCCCGAGCCAGCTTGCTGCACAAACATCCTCCAGCGGAAAGTCAGATTCTAGCATTCTGTGGGCTTACGCGTGGCGCCCAGCCCGACGCGTAATCAAAACGGGAAGTTGTGCTTGACGAACTCGAGAGCTGCTTCTCGCGAGTCAAGTCGTCCTTCGAGTTGAGCATCTTCTACGGCGTTCAGAATTTCGGTGAACCTGGGTCCCGGAACATATCCTAAGGCGATCAAATCGTTGCCGGTGATTAGGGGAGCGGGGCGAATGTTCTGTGGCGGAACTTCCGTGAGCTTTTTCTGGAGAAATTCATACGTGCTGAGATTACGGTGGCTGGCAAGGCTATCGGCGCGGTGCAGAGCGAGATGTTGATCGAAGCCGGGCAGCCGCATGAATTTCTTCAGCGTTGACTCTTTCATGCGCGTAACGTGCCCGAAGCGCATGTGACTATCGACCAGGGCGACTACCTGGGCGGCATCGTGTTTGGAGAACCGTAGACGATGGCAAATTTCCTCAGCAATCTTCACACCCACCTCCACATGGCCATCAAAACGGATGCGATCGGGGGCAACGCGGAAGGTTGCTGGCTTGCCCACATCGTGAAGAAGAGTGCCCCAGGCCAACGTGGGCGGACAAAGGTGCGGCAGATTGTCCAGTGCCAGCAAGGTGTGAATGAAGACGTCGCCCTCGGGATGGTACTCAGGCGGCTGCTGAACTCCCTTCATTGCGGCGATCTCGGGCAAGACTTCTTTTAGCAAACCAGTTTCGTCGAGCAGAAGGAAGGCCCGTCGGGCGTGGCCTTCTGTAAGCATCTTGGTCAGTTCATCGCGAACGCGCTCGCGGGAGACCATTTTTATTTCGGGGGCGAAGCGCTTTATCGCAATCATCGTCTCGGGCTCGATTTCGTACTCAAAGCGCGCGGCGAAACGAACGGCCCGCAGCATGCGCAACTTATCTTCGGCGAAACGCCGCTCGGGTTCACCGATGGCGCGTACGACACCAGCTTTCAGATCATCCTGGCCACCAACGAAGTCGAGCACTTCGCTGCTCACGGGGTCGAGCATCATGCCGTTGATGGTGAAGTCGCGGCGTGCGGCATCTTCCCGCGGATCCTGACTGAATCGAACCTGATCAGGATGGCGGCCATCGGAGTAGCTGATATCGCTACGGAAGGTTGCCACTTCCACGGTCTGGCTCTTTAGCGCCGCGCTTTCGATTTCGCTGTGTTTGGATTCTGGCAGCGGCACGAGCACGACTCCAAATTGCACCCCGACGGCGTAGGTTTCGGGAAAAATCTCCATCACTTCCGCGGGCGTTGCGCTGGTGGCAACGTCGAAATCAGCAGGTTCGCGCTTTAAGAGAAGATCGCGTACGCAGCCCCCTACCAGGTAGGCTTGAAACTTTTGCCGGCGCAGGGTCTCGACGATCGAAATGGCGAAATTTTTGGACATGTCGCGCCAGCGGCTAAAGCCGCTTTTGATTGTAAGGGGTGCTTGCGGCGCGGCTGAAGCCGCGCCCTTTCATAGGGCGCCGCGTTCGATGCCGGCTTCTTCTTTCTTCATCGTCTTAGATGCCCAAGCCATGCGTGGAGTGTTGTGGGCGATGCCGAATTGTCCTTGCGCATTCAGAACGATGATGCCGCCGTGGCCGTTCAATCGCTGTTGCAGATAGTTCATCGCTTCCTGTGCCGCCCACTCGGGAAGGTTACCAGCCAATACGCGGTCGGCGGTCCATTTAGCCAGCACTAGCTTCATGATTGGTTCGCCCCAACCTGTGGTCGAGGCAGCAGCGCTCAGATTATCGGCGTAGCATCCACAGCCGATCAGTGACGAGTCGCCGAGACGTCCGGGAGCTTTATTCAGCGTTCCCCCGGTCGAAGTTGCCGCCGCGATATTGCCGTTGCGATCCAGCGCGACCGCTCCTACGGTATCGTGCGAGATCGACGGTGCAAACAAGTCGTTTCCGTCGTCGGTGGATTCGTGACCGGCCGCCTCTTGCTGATATTTGCGCAGACGTTCCACTTCGCGAGGAATTATCAGGTCTTCGTTACTGCACAGCTGAATGCCGTGCTCGGCGGCGAATCTTTCGGCGCCTTCCGCTACGAAATACACGTGCGGACTTTCGCTAAGAATCTTGCGCGCCGCCCGCACCGGATTGCGCAACCGCTCGACGCAGCCGACTCCCCCCGCCCGTAGCGTGGCGCCGTCCATGATGAGCGCATCGAGCTGCACTTTGCCGTCGCGGTTCAAAAAACTTCCCCGGCCGGCATCGAACGTCTCGTCGTCTTCCATAATGACGACTGCTTCTTCCACCGCATCCAGTGCCGGGCCGCCACGCTCCAGCACTCTCCAGCCCGCCGCCAGCGCGTTTCGCACGCCGTGCAGGTGGGCCTCAACCATGTCGCTGGGTATAGCCCAGGCACCGCCGTGTATCACCAAAACAGGATCAGTAGGCAAGAGGTGTCCCTAGAAGGAGTGAGACGACTGAACAGTCTAGCATCGCACGGGGCGAGGAAGTCACGGGCGGGACTTGGATTCGATTATGCCGCCTGGCCTGCTTTGGCGCTGGTCGCCGGCGGGCCATCCTGGGTGCGGGTCCAGGTATAGCGCATGCGGTGGATGACGGTAATGGTGGAGAGAACTGCGATCACCCACAATACAGGCGCCATTCGGTTGAAGAGTGCGCCAATGATTACCAGCACCAGACGCTCAGGACGTTCCATAAAACCTACGCGGCAGCTTCCGATGAGTGACTCGGCGCGGGCGCGCGTGTAGCTGACCATAATGGCGCTCACCATGACAAAGGCGGTGAGCACGACATAGAAGAAGCGGTCGCCGCGGGCATAGAAGACCAGCAGGCCAAGAAACTGCGATGCGTCGCTATAGCGGTCGACTACGGAATCGAAAAATGCCCCGAAACGGGTGACCCGGTTGGTAGCTCGAGCGACTTGACCATCTACGAGATCAAAAAAGCCGGAGAAGATAATCACAAGGCCAGCTAGAAAGAACATGCGCTTCTGAGTTGCGGCCGTGGCGGAGCCGAATAGAATCGCAGCCCAGGTATTTACTACGAGTCCCATGAAGGTCAGCACGTTGGGATTGATGCGCGACAGAGCAAGCCAACGGACGATGGTATCGAGCAGAACTCCGCAAGCGCGTCCAAAGGCGCTGGTCCATGAGTGGCTCGACGACATCAGGCTTCCGCCTTCTCCGGGCCGGCCTCATCATGAACCGTGATCAGACTCAAAATCTCCAGTTCGCGTTTGCCGTTGGGCGTGATCACCGTGGCTTCATCGCCAACCTTCTTGTTAAGCAGGGCGCGGCCAATCGGCGAGGTGGTGGAAATCTTGCCGGCGCTTACGTCTGACTCCTCGCTGGTCACGAGCTTGTACTCTATTTCCTCATTCTTGGTGCTGTCAAAGACTTTGACCGTGGAACCCAGGCCGACCTTGTCCTTGGGAATGTTGTTCATGTTGGTCAAGGAGAGATCGGCGAGACGCTTGCCGAGTTGGCGGAAGCGCGCTTTGACGAACTCCTGGCGCTGCTTCGCCATGTGATACTCGGCGTTCTCGCTGAGGTCGCCAAGCGCGGCGGCGCGCTTAATTTCCTTGGGGAGCTCGTGAACCAGCTCGTGCTCGAGCGCGTCGACTTCTTCCTGCAATTTTTTTCTAAGTTGATCTGTCATGCCTGCGGTACAGCTTTCGAAATTATAAACCCGTTGTGAGCTTGCGGGTTAGGCCGGAGCCGGGTCGCGAAGAAGACAGAGTTTGCCGGGCGATCGAAATCGTCCCAGAACGGTCCTCCGGCCCAATTTGTTGTTTGAGCACGCGTCAACCTAACGCCAGTTGTGAGTAGCATGAAGACTGGAGACGATTCCGCGTGTTCTCGAGAAGGGTTGAACCAGGGCGGAGATTTTCAGGACGGCCTACCCTTGCAGTGCTTCATATTCTGGACTGGCTGGCGGAGCGGATGCTTCCGCCTGATAAAGGACCGGCTCACCAGCGCACGGGACGCAGAGGCGAGGAAGCCGCTTACTTCCACCTTAGAAAAT
>JBAVUV010000025.1:0-8099 GCA_049696955.1 Candidatus Sulfotelmatobacter sp.
CGAATACAATCGCGCTGTGGCCCGGCCTGGGGGCAAGCACAGTCGCTTACCTGAAACGGCTGAACGCGCCGGCGCGCGTATTGATTCCGCTACTGATTACCAGCATCGCCGGGGGTTGGCTGGGCGCGATGTTGTTGCTCAAAACTCCTCAGCATGCTTTTCTCCGGCTCGTCCCCTGGCTGTTGCTGGGTGGGACTTTGCTGTTCGCCTTTGGCAATTCCATCCGAACTATTGCGGGCAACACCGAGGCCCGCGACGATCTGCGTTTTATATCATGGCGAGCGGTCGTGCTGAGCTCCGTCGCCGAACTATTAGTCGCGATATACGGTGGGTATTTTGGTGCGGGCATCGGATTCATGACTCTCGGGATGCTCGCGATGATGGGAATGCGCGACATTCACGCCATGGGCGCCCTCCGGACCTTGCTGGCGGCCGCCATCAATGCCGCGGCCGTCGTCACGTTTGTTGTGGCCGGCGCAGTATTATGGCCGCATTGCGCTGTGATGATCGTCGGTTCTCTCGCTGGAGGCTGGTTTGGTGCGCATTACGCACAAAAGGCCGACCCGAGGAAGGTGCGGATCGTAGTGATCTGCATCGGCGTCGCGATGAGCGCATATTTCTTTGTAACTGTTCGCTAATTCCAAAACAGTTGAGCAACCTTTGCGCCAATCGCGAGCATCGGAGCGTCCGCCAGTCCGATACGAGAGGCTATAATCACAATCACTGTGCGGATAATCGGGCCAGCGTCGAGTCGATAAGTTATGCCAACTCACACCGCAAACCTGAAATCGCAGGGCATGAATTACGCGCCCGCGAATCTGAATCCCGATAAAGATCTTCCCAAGGGATTTCTCGAATTTCTGTTGCCTCTCCACCAACGATTCACACCCTGGCAACAGAAGTTGATCGGCAAACGCGCAGAGGTGTTGCAGGCATCGCATCGTGGAAAACCGCCGGCTTATTTGCCGGCCTCGGAGGCAACTCTCTCCGACTGGCAAATCGAAGTCCCGGCATGGTGCGCAGATCAGCGAAATCAAATGACGGGGCCAGCGGACGACGCCGAGTTAACTGTAAAACTGCTGAACTCCGGGTCTCCCGCCGTCATGATCGACATGGAGGATTCCACCGCGAACCTGTGGGATCACATCATGCTGGCGATTCAGAACACCATCGCCGCATACAAGTATGAACTCGGCTACGACGACAAGAAGCGGCAGAAAAAAGTTACGGTTCAACGCTCGAAAACCGTTACCTGGGTGCGCCCTCGAGGCTTGCACCTCAGCCAGGGTGGCGTGATCAAGAATGAGATCATGTCCGCCTCTCTGTTCGACTTGGCCATGATCTGGTACCAGATCGATCCTGCCTGGTTGCCGCACAATTTCTCCGTATACATTCCCAAGAGCGAATCGGCTGAAGAAGCTTTCTGGTGGCGTGATCTATTCCAGGCCTTCGCCAAACAAAAGGGATTGCCGCAGAACTACATCAAATGCATGGCGTTGGTGGAAGCCCACCCCTTGGCATATCAGATGGAGGAATTTCTTTTCAATCTTCGTGATCACTGCCTGGGCTTGAACCTGGGACGCTGGGATTATATGGCGTCGCTCATCGATTTCATGCTCGAGGATCCCGACTGGATTTTGCCGGATCGCAATACGATCCCGCACGACGTCGCGTTCTTCCAAAACTTTCGCACGCTGATGCCGGAGATTTGCCACAAGCACGGAGCTCACGCTATCGGAGGAATGACAGCGCTCTATCCCAGCCGAACCGATGCCGAGTTGAACGAACGCGCGCTGAAAGTGCTCAAGCAAGACAAGAAGAATGAAGCAGACTGCCTGATGGATGGAGCCTGGACCGGACATCCCGATCAGAACGAAATTGCAGTCGCGCAATTTCCGTATCCTAATCAGATCGCGAAGCGTCCTAAGTTGCCAAATTCCCATCCTGATCTGCGGCCAGTCCCAAAGGGTGTGGGCGCGACAACTCTTGCCGGAACGCGGGCGGCCGTGCGCACCGTAATCCGTTATCGCAATGGCGTGTTCAACGGAAAAGGTGCGAGCCTGCTCGATGGTTATATGGAAGACCTTGCCACCGACCGTATTTATCGCTTGATGATCGCGCAACGCGTGCTGCACAAAGTGAGAGTGTACGGCGACGACGGTAAGTCCGTTGAACACTCGGCGGAACTCGTCACCCGTATTTTTGATGAGGAGTTGGCGAGGATCCAAAAAGATCTTCCCGCTGAGATTGATGCGACCGCGGCAAAGACACTTCCCGAAGCGCGCCGTATCGCGGAGGAAATGATTACACAAGGACATCACTCGCCGGTTTAGAAAAACAAAACCCGGCATTATCGGAGAACACAATTCAACAGATCGAAAGAATTAAGTTGACGGCATCTGCGTTGCCGATGCTCACTGTCAAACTGCGCCGCACGTGGGAAGTGGCATTTCCAGCGAATTGCGCATGCCGTCGCCATTGCCGGTAATATCTAAGTAAAAGGAAACCAGAAACGAGGACTATGAGCGCCATCGAACAGACCGCTGCTGCACTTCCACTACCCGCCCTGAACCCGCCTCGTCGTTATCTATTCGGCCCCGGTCCCACAATGGTCGACCCCAGGGTGTACGAAGCGCTCTCCAAGCCGATTGTCGGACATCTCGACCCCTACTTCATCCAAGTGATGGGGGACGTTCAGCAATTGCTGCAGGTAGCTTTCGGAACCAGCGAAGGCGCGACATTAGTGATTTCCGGAACCGGCAGCGCCGGCATGGAGGCCACGGTCGCCAACTTCGTTGAGCCGGGAGCGAAGTTTGCCATATTCGCCAATGGATATTTCTCGGATCGTCTCACCGAAATGGCGAAGCGTCAGGGTGCCAACGTCGTCCGCTTTGAAAAAGCCTGGGGCGAAACTTTTTCAGACGACGAGGCAGCAGAATTTATCCGCCGTGAGAAGCCCAGCGTTGTGGCCTACGTTCATGCGGAGACTTCGACGGGAGCATTGCAATCAGGCCGCGCAATTTGTGCCGCTGCCCACGAAGCGGGCGCCCTTGCTATTGCTGACTGCGTTACCTCCCTGGGTGGATTGCCCGTGGAGTTCGATCGGACCGGAATCGATGTTGCCTACAGTTGCACGCAAAAAGGATTGAGTTGTCCTCCCGGCTTATCTCCGATCGCAATGTCGAAGAGAGCGATGGATTATCTTGCCGCTCGCACCACGCCGCCGCGCAGTTGGTATCTCGATCTCAAACTGATTCGTGACTACTCGACAGTGTCGCACCGCTATCATCACACCGCGCCCATCTCCATGTTCTATGCCTTGCGCGAAGCGCTTATGGTGATCGCCGATGAAGGGATCGAGAACCGTTGGGAACGGCATCGCCGTACTCACAAAGCTTTTGTCAAAGGCATCGAAGGGATGGGTTTGCGCATGTATGTTCCCGAAGCGCATCGAATTCCTACATTGAATACAGTGTGCGTCCCGGCAGGGGTTGATGAGGCCAAAGTGCGGCGCCGGCTCTTGGATGAACCGGGCATCGAAATTTCCGGTGGCTTTGGACCGCTCGCCGGCAAAGTCTTCCGCATCGGCGTCATGGGCCCGTTAGCCACGGAAGAAAATGTCCAGTTTTTTCTGAAGGAGTTCAAGAAGATTCTGACCGCAGAGGGCTATTCGGTTTAAATTAGCGATTTTTCCTTAATTCGCGCACCCGCGCAAACAACGGGAGAAACTCGGCCAGTCATCCACCGACCGCACCAGAAGCGAGAACGAATGACGCTCAAGTCAGTAGACACGCTACTTGATGTTCTGCATTTCGCCGATAGTCAAACGGCCATTGTCGTTCCGGAACTCGGGATTAGTGTCACCTATAAATCGTTGCGCCAGCAAGTTCTGGAGATGGCGAACGCCTTGGCATCAGCCGGCATCCGCCGGGGCGACGCAGTAGCCATCGCATTGCCGAACGGACTGCCGGCGATCGTCAGTTTTCTTGCCGCCTCTATCGTTGGAACCGCAGCCCCTCTGAACCCGGCCTATCCTTATGAAGAATTCCAGTTTTTTCTGGGTGACACGAACGCAAAACTTCTGCTATGTCCGCCCGTAGGCGCCGAATTCGTGCGTGCTGCGGCCAAGGACCGCAACATTCCCGCCTTCTCCGTGGAAATGAATGAGTATGGTCAAGTTCGGATGGTTGATGCTCCCAGCGGGGCAACCGCAACCGAGCCCGTTGCCGACGATATCGCACTCATCCTTCACACTAGCGGAAGCACCGGGCGTCCCAAGCGCGTGCCGTTGCGGCATTTTAATCTCGCCGTGTCCTCCGCCAATATCGCAAACACTTACGCGCTTACACAGGAGGATGTTTCGCTCTGCATCATGCCGCTGTTTCACATTCATGGTTTGATCGGCTCGACCATGGCCACGTTGCTTTCCGGCGGCGCCGTGGTTGTTCCCGCAAAATTCAATGCGCTTTCTTTTTGGCGGACAGTCCGGGAAAATCGCGTGACCTGGTATTCCGGAGTGCCCACCATGCACCAGCTCCTTCTAGCCCGGGCTCATCAAAAACCGGCAGAGGCCGATTCTCTGCGCTTCATTCGTTCCTGCAGCGCGCCATTGTCATCAGAGCTAATCCACAAAATCGAAGGTCTCTTCGAAGTTCCTTTCGTCGAAGCCTATGGAATGACGGAAGCGGCCCATCAGATGACCTCGAATCCCCTTCCGCCGCGGCACCGCAAAGCCGGCTCCGTGGGCGTGGGCGCCGGCTTGCGCATCAGCATCATCGACAACGACGGCAATCATCTCGGTAGCAACCAGCGCGGCGAGATTGTGATTCAAGGGGCGAATGTTTTTCGCGGCTATGAAAATAATCCCGAAGCGAACGCTCACGCCTTCGTGGATGGATGGTTTCGCACCGGAGACCAGGGATTTCTTGACTCCGACTGCTATCTGCATTTAACCGGCCGGATCAAAGACATCATCATCCGCGGCGGCGAGAACATTGCGCCTCAGGAAGTGGATGAGATTTTGCTGCGGCATCCCGCAGTTGCAGCGGCTGTCACATTCGGATGTCTGCATCCCACCTTAGGCGAAGAAGTATGCGCAGCGGTGGTTTTGCATGAGCGCTCCGGTACCAGCGAATCGGCGCTGATCAAACATTGCCGTGAGTTGCTGGCAGAATACAAATGCCCAACCAAGGTATATCTAGTCGAAAGCATTCCCACCACTGCGACGGGGAAAATTCGCCGTCGCGCCGTCGCCGCTGCTCTGACAGGTAGGGACGAATGAAATTCCTCATTGCCGGAGCTGGGGCCATCGGAGCGTACATCGGTGCGCGCATGGCGCAAGCCGGCTTCGATGTCACGCTGTACGCGCGCGGTCCTCATCTTCGCGCCATGCAAGAACACGGTATGCAGGTAAAGAGCAGTGAGGGAGATTTCATTGCGCGTCCCACAATCGCTGCCTCCCTCGAAGAAGTGGGTCCAGTCGATGTGGTCTTCCTTGGAGTAAAAGCCCACGGCTTGCCGCAACTCGCGCCGCAGCTGCGACCGGTGCTCGGGCCAGACACAGCGTTCGTCAGCACGCAAAACGGAATCCCCTGGTGGTACTTTCAGGGCTTCGGCGGCGAATGGGAGGGACTACGGCTCGAGCGGATCGATCCTGGCGGCGTGATCTCTTCTTCCATCGAAGCCCATCGCGTGATCGGATCGATCATTTACTTCTCGACCGAGATCACCGCGCCGGGAGTAATTCAGCACATCGATGGAAATCGCATCACTCTCGGCGAACCGGATGGCTCGCGCTCCGATCGTCTCCGCAAAATTTCCGAAACGCTGATCGCCTCGGGATTTCGCTGCCCAATCACCGCTCGGATCCGGCACGAAATTTGGGTGAAGGTTCTCGGTAACGCATCCTTCAATCCGGTGAGCGCACTCACCCGCGCCACTCTGGTTCAAATGGCGCGTGACCCCGGAGTCTGTTCAGTAGTCCGAAATATCATGCAGGAGGTAGAAGCAGTTTCCTACAAACTAGGCATGGAGTTACCGGTTTCCATCGATCAGCGAATCGCCGGAGCGGAAAAAGTTGGAGAGCACAAGACTTCCATGCTGCAGGATCTCGAGGCCGGCCGCCCCATGGAACTGGAAGCTCTGGTGGGTGCCGTCGTGGAATTGGGAGAGCGCGTCGGACTTCCCATGAGCTGCACTCGCACTGTGTACAATTGCGCGAAACTGCTCGCCGAGCGAACCTCCCGGCAACAGCCCCGATGAATCACGAGCCAGGATAGCTTCTTTTCGCCTGCAAAAATATTTGCTGCAGCCTTAACACTGGGAACGAATGAATAAAAGTGATCGCAGTCGTGAGCTACCGTTTGGCCGCCAGCAGCCGCTTTTCAAGATCCTTCACTTCACCATTCAACCCTTCCGGCAGATGGCTGCCAAAGAGGGCAAAATGTTCTCTGATCAATGGCACTTCGGCCAGCCAGCCCTCGACATCAACACTAAGCAACTCCTCCACCTGAGCTTTTCTGAGTGCAAGTCCCGTTGTATCCAGATCGGCTAATTCGGGGATGCGTCCAATCGGAGTTTCATTCGCGTGCACCTTGCCGTCACAGCGTTCGAAAATCCATTTCAATACGCGGCTATTTTCCCCGTAGCCCGGCCAGAGATAGTTTCCGCCTTTATCCTTGCGAAACCAGTTCACGTAGAAAATCTTCGGTAGCTTTGCACCGGAGCGTTTGCCCATCTGGAGCCAGTGCGCAAAATAGTCGCCCATGTGGTAGCCGCAAAAAGGCAGCATCGCCATAGGATCGCGCCGCAGCTGTCCTACTTTTCCCGTGATCGCTGCTGTGGTCTCACTGCTCACCGTTGCTCCCAGAAAAGTTCCGTGTTGCCAGTTGAAAGCTTCCGTGATCAGCGGCACAATGCCCGCACGCCTGCCCCCGAACAGGATCGCATCAATGGGCACACCCTTCGGATCCTGCCATTCCGGAGCGATCACCGGACACTGCGACGCTGCACACGTAAAGCGCGCATTCGGATGCGCCGCCTTTCGCCCAGAGTCCGAAGTCCACGGCCGGCGTAGCCAGTCGATCAGCTTGGCTGGCTTTTCCTCGGTCATTCCCTCCCACCACACGTCACCGTCCATCGTCATGGCGCAATTGGTGAAGATGGAATCATGGGTCACGCTCAACATTGCGTTGGCGTTCGACTTCATGCTTGTCCCTGGCGCTACGCCAAAGAAACCAAACTCCGGATTGATGGCATAAAGCCGCCCATCTGCGCCAAACTTCATCCAGGCAATGTCATCTCCGACGGTCTCGATCCTCCAGCCCGGCAGAGTTGGAATCATCATGGATAAATTGGTTTTGCCACAGGCAGAAGGGAACGCGCCCGTCATGTACTTGGCCTCTCCCGACGGACTGATCAGCTTTAGGATCAGCATGTGCTCCGCCATCCAGCCTTCATCGCGAGCCTGCACGGAGGCGATACGCAACGCGTGACACTTCTTGCCCAGCAGCGCATTGCCGCCATAGCCGGAACCGAACGACCAGATCTCGCGCGTCTCCGGGAAATGGCAAATGTACTTATGTTCTTTGTTGCAGCTCCAGGGCACATCCGGCTGATTGGGTCCGAGCGGCGCGCCCACCGAGTGCATCCCTCGTACGAACTCTCCGTCCTCACCGAGAACATCGAGCACATGGCTCCCCACCCGCGACATCAAGTGCATACTGACTACGACATAAACTGAGTCAGTGATCTCTACCCCAATCTTCGAGATGGAGGAACCGATCGGGCCCATGCTGTAAGGAACTACATACATGGTGCGGCCCACCATGGAGCCCGCGAATAGTCCTGTCAGCTTTTGTTTCATCTTCGCTGGATCTTCCCAGTTATTCGTCGGACCCGCTTCTTCTTTTGTTCGCGAACAGATGAAAGTCTTATCCTCCACGCGCGCCACATCCGCTGGGTCGGAGCGAACCAGGAAGCTGTTCGGGCGCTTCGCCGCATCCAGCGGAATCGCGCTGCCTGTCAGCACCAGCAACCGCAGCATCGCCTCGTATTCTTGCCGCGATCCATCACACCAGTGAATGCGATCGGGCTTGCAC
>JBAVUV010000026.1:0-3290 GCA_049696955.1 Candidatus Sulfotelmatobacter sp.
GCGCAGGGTTGAACTTGATTGCATCCTCATGTCCGCCCAGGATGTTGATTGCATTCCCGCTCATCCGCATCCGCGGCCCCGGAAACAACCCTTGATCAATCGCATTGCGCACCGCCGTATCCGCCGATCCCGCACCCTCCGTCCCCATATCGCGCTCGGCGGTAAACCCCGCCATCAAATCGTCGCGCGCCGCCAGCAGCGCCTGAATCGTCCGCTGCGGCACTGACTCCTGCACCGTTTGCAAATCCTCAGCCCCCGGATGCAAAAACAAATGCACGTGCGCATCGATCAACCCGGGCAACAAAATGCGATTGCCCAGATCGAACACTTCCGCACCCGGCGGATACTTCACCGAAGAACCCGCTTCCACAATGCGCTCGCCCCGCACCAACACTTCGCCCGGCTTCACGATCCGCCCGTTCTTCACATCCAGCAGCCCGGCCGCGTGCAGCACAATCGGGCGCGGCGCAGCCTGCGTTTGTGTCTGTGCAACAGAAATCGACCCTGAAAGCGCCGCCAACACCAGCAAGAAAAAAGGTAGAGACTGCCGGAAGCTGATCATATTGTTAGTACGGGATGGTATCACTTTGCATTTCGAGAAACTAGAAGAGAGGACACTCGGGTAGTGGCCGAATTTGAATCCTGAGATTTTCGAGCTGTGGAAATCACAGGCATCTCGCACGAAGTATGGCCGCTTCATCTTTTGCTTGGGTAGAATCGTCCATTAGCTTACTCACAAACATTAACAAATGGGGTTATGGAGGACGGTGATATGGAAACAAACGCTGAAGAGGCGTTCCTCTTGTTTGAGAAATGGCGAGACGCAGAACGGTATATTTTTTGCGCGAGTTCGCTCTTTGGTTGGGGAATTACCTTTCGGGGGCGTGTAGGCGCGTTATCTCGTGACGAAGTCTCGATAGCCGCCGATGATAAATTTGGGGGACTGTTCTTGCGTCTGCAAGACCCTGACATGGGATTTACATATGTAGAACCGCGAGAGGTTCCGCTAGAGATCATGGGAACTCTCCCAGAATCCGCGAGGGAGCAGTCTTGTTTGGGTGTGTCTTTGCCCTTACGGGTTTTTCTATCGGCAATGGAAGGTCCGCTGACAACTCCACGGCGTGAGAAACTATTCTTTGTTGAGGACGAATCTTGACGTGCCATAGCAACCACCTTGTAATCTCAAAATCACAGGACGCACACGCCGATCTAATTTAGACTTCGAAGGCCCAGAGATGGGCCTTTCGCTTTTTGTGATTCAATCACGCCTGACGTGCGGAGGTCTACATGTTTGAGTTAATCGGCATAGGAATTTTTATCGCGCTGCTATGGATCGCGTGGGAACTGCACCGATTCTCTCAAATCGTCGTGAACTTCATGCGCGGTTGGGAAGATGCTATTGCTCGTAGGCAAGCAGATGAGGGCAACTGACCTGCCACTCCCGCAGCGTAGCGAGCGCAAATTCAGCCACTACCGGACACCGTCAGCATCGTTGAATGCCGATAATACGGTGGAAGAGCGGCGCTTCAGCGCCGCGTTGAGCGATCCAAAAGAATCGGGCTTCAGCCCCTGTGGCACATCTCGCGGAAGACCATTTTTCTACCGCCTCTACTTCGCCTTCGAAAAATCTTCCACCGCAAAAAACTCTCCGCCGTGCTCGACAACCCCAACTCCAATCGAATCCATATCCGAATCCAAAATATTCGCCCGATGGTTGGGAGATCTGAAAAACTCCGCCTCAATCGCCTCCACTCGCGGTCCCAGCGCCACATTTTCCGAGAGCCAGACAAACCGCGCTCCCGCCTGCGCAGCTCGCGCAGCCAGTGCGGGTTCTCCTGCAAATCCATGCTGCGCCTGGCCGTGCTGTGCCATTACGCTCGCGTGCCGCCTGGCCGCGGTTGCCAGCGCGTCATTCCACTTCAACGCCGGCAATCCCTGCGCTCGCCGCGCTTGGTTTACCGATACAAATAATTGTTGCTCACCCGCAGTTGGTCCGCTTTGCGCCCGTGCTGTCAAAATCGTCGAAAGCCCCAGGACCAGCCAAGCCGCTGTCCGGATCATGATTCGCATCTTAATCTCCTGCAAAATCTTAACCCGGATTTTTCAGTTCTCTCTCGCACCCACTTGAACGAAGGTAATAGCCCACGAAAGCGCCCACTTAGTGAACCTTCGTGTCCTTAGTGGTTTAAATATGATAGCGCTCCAAGAATTGGACGCCGGCCTCTGTCGTCACTTGGCCGAGCCTTTCTGTTCTTGCGGAGGCGCAGGCGGCTTGGCAAATTTCGCATCATCCACCGGAACATTCTGTTTCACATCGCTAACCTGAATCGTGAACCTTCCGCCGGGCCGCGCCAGTGTCCACCGTAACGGAATCTTCACTCCGCCGGTTTCCTTGTAGTCCGCATAATCAATCTGCGTCGGCAATCGTCCCAGCGGAGTCTCTCCAAATCGCACCAGCCGCACCAGCAGTCCGGATTGCTTATCAAAATAAAGTTGCAGCGGTGTTTTTCCCGCACGCTGCCCCACCACCAGGTAAGCCTCGCGATCTCCAACCTTTTCTGTTCTCCGCACTTCTACCTTGTCGAACATTTCCGTCAGATGCGCCGGAAAATGCAGGTCTGCGTCCATCGCCGCCCCATCGATATCCGGCCCATGCATCTCCCGCACCGGATGTCCCGGAACTCCCAACCACCCCTCCCGCCCATTGAAAGCCGTAATGCTTTCGCCCTCGGGCGTGTGCGTGAACGATACTCGTTTGTCCCGCTCCTTCGCAAAAATCTCAATCGGAATATTCCTGTCACCGAAGGTGATAGTGCCTTTCATCACGCGGCTGGTAATTTTGTCGACCGCCGCAGCTCCGCCCACCGCCTTCAAATATTTCTCAAACAACTGATCGGCAGACGGTCCGCCATTTTCCTTCGCGTCCTCGCCTTCATGAATCACTCCCTCGTCTGTGGCCGGTTTTGACTCTGCCGTCATCACCGGCGGCATCGCCACCGGCTTGGCACTCCCCCGGTGGCACGAATAACAAGTCACTTCGCGATGTCCATCGAAATTTTCCTGATTGATGGTGAACATCATCTCCATCATCTTGCGCGCTGCCAGCTTCGGTTTTTTATCATCTTTCTCAAACGCGCCCTGCACATGACAGAACTCGCACTCCACTCCCAAAGATGCCGCAATGAACTGCATCGCCGGAATCAGCTGATCCGCCGGAATATCTTTGAGCACTTTGATGTTCTTAAACTGCTGCCCCGCCGTCTTCGGCCCCGCGCCATTCACCGCCTGCG